>JBALVT010000074.1:0-5961 GCA_036961345.1 Halioglobus sp. | reverse complement strand
CCTGGATTACGGGAATCGCCTTAAACCCTATCGCTTTGGTTTGCTGCGAGAGGAACAGCTTGCCTTCCTGGGCGCGACACCGGATGAGGATATTCTGGCGACCCGTTTACAGCAGCTCTATCAGCTTGCGCCAAACAATATGGTAGCCACCATTGCTGAAGATCCACTCGGGCTCTTCACTGACTTTATTACTGGCGTTGGCGGTGATGCGGCAGATATTTATCCCCTGGGTAATTTGGCCGTTCTGGAAACCGAAGAAGCCAGTTATGTGCTCATTTCAGCACGTGTGGAAGTGGGCGCCTTTGATCTCGAAATTCAGCAGCGTGTGCTTAGTCTCGACGCCGAGTTGACCCAGGGGCTGGCAGAGCTTCAGGATGATCTCTCTCTGTGGCGTGCCGGAGCGGTATTTCACGCTGCAAGAGCCTCCGCGCGAGCGCGAGCAGAGATGAGACTTATCGCAATGGGCTCTATAGTGGGTATCCTGGTACTTTTTATTCTCGCGTTTCGGTCGGTCAGGCCATTACTTCTCAGCTTTGCTTCGGTATTGTTCGGCTGCGCCAGTGCGACTTTGCTGACCCTGAGTTTGTACCCACAGTTGCATTTGCTGACTCTGGTATTCGGCGCTAGTTTGATCGGTGTAGCGGTTGATTACTCATTACATTATCTGACCTATCAAAATCCAGGTGCGCGGTTGTCAGATGCTCGAAAAACGGCGCAGCACAGTAAACTGCAGGCTCTGTTACCTGTTTTGTCATTGGCGCTGCTGACCTCTATGATAGGTTTTGGGAGCCTCCTGCAGGCGCCCATTCCCGGGCTTCGACAAATGGCTGTCTTCTCGATGCTGGGTCTGATGAGCACATGGTTGTTCGTGGTTGTGGTGTTGCCATTATTGGCTGGCCCTGCAAGCCCGCCAAGCAATCTGATTCGCGTAATTGCACTGGCCCCTGTTAAGTTTCATGCCATTGTCCGTGACTACAAGGTGGGTTTACTCATATTGATATTGCCCGTCGGTTTGGGGCTATCGCAGCTTCAGTTGGCGGCCGACCTCAGGGCTCTGTATGAAGCCGATGAGCAACTGGCGGTGGAGCAGCAACTAATAGAATCACTAGTGCCCGGGTATTCCGCCAATCAGTTCTTCTTATTGCACGCATTAGATGACCAGCAGTTATTGCAACGTTGCGAGCTGTTGGCACCCGAGTTGGGCAAACTGCTGGACCTTGGCGTGATCGCCCATTCCCTTAGCCCCTGTGACTATTTGCCATCGATGCAGGCACAGCGTGAAAATGCACAGTTTCTATCACAGGGTGTATACAGGCGTGGAGGCGTTGCAGACCAGGTGCTGGGTCAGGTCGGGTTCGAAGAAGAGGCGGTGAAAGCATTTCATCGAGAGCGGGAAAAAAGCGTACTGCTATCGTCGCAACAGTGGCAGTCGGCTGCACCGCCAGATATTGGGCGCACCCTCCTGGGGCAACTCAACGGAAAGTCTTATGCGATTGTACAGTTACGGGATATTCAAGCGCTGTCTCCATTGGCCCGCCTTGCTGAAGGCTATCCCTGGCTGGAGTTCACCGATACTGTGTCGGATATTTCAGAGAGCTTGTTGGCGCGGCAGCAATTGGCTACCGGTTTGTTGGGGCTTGCCTACACAATTATTGGTATCGTGCTGCTCGTTCGTTATCGGACGTGGAGCGCTCTAAAGCTGCTGCTGGTGCCAGCCCTTTCAAGCACCATAGCGGTGGGTGCCGTGGGGCTGACAGGCACCCCACTGAGCCTGTTCCACGTTTTTGCGCTGTTCCTCGTATTGGGTCTCGGTATGGACTACTGTATATTTTTCTATGAGGCTGCCGCTGAACGGGAGGATTGCCTGTTGGCTGTGCTGCTATCTTTCGCCACCAGCGCACTGTCTTTTGGGCTGTTGACTTTTAGCAGTACGCCAATGATAGCGGCATTCGGATTTGTGGTGTTGGTTGGAAGTTTGGGGAATTGGCTACTGCTGCCGCTGGTGAGAAAAAATCAGACCAGTATGCAGTGAATCATAGCGTATATGAAAACGGATTAAGCGAGGCATAGAAGTGGATCGATCAGTATTAATAACAGGCTCTAGCAGGGGCATTGGCGAGGCCATCGCCAGGCGGCTGGCCGCAGACAACTTTGACTGTGTCCTGCATTGTCGCAGTAGGCGTAAAGAGGCCGAGGCTGTATTGCGTTCTATAGAGAGTGAGGGAGGGCGTGGTCGTATCCTGCAATTTGATGTGGCTGATCGGGAGGTAACCAGAGCGGTACTCGAGGCCGATATCGAAGAGCACGGCGCTTATTATGGTGTCGTTTGCAATGCGGGTATCTCAGCGGACAACGCGTTCCCCTCAATGACTGGCGAAGATTGGGACAGCGTGTTGCACACCAATCTGGACGGCTTTTATAACGTTGTTCACCCTCTCGTCATGCCCATGGTTCGAGCGAGGCAGGGAGGACGCATAGTGACACTCTCCTCAGTCTCGGGGCTAATGGGCAATCGAGGACAAGTGAATTACAGTGCCGCCAAGGCAGGAATTATAGGGGCTACTAAAGCGCTTGCAGTAGAGTTGGCGAAACGAAAGATCACGGTAAATTGTGTGGCACCGGGGCTCATCGATACCGAAATGGTTGATGAGCAATTGCAGCAGGAGGTTATGAAGATAGTGCCAATGCGCCGCATGGGTCAGCCTGAAGAAGTGGCATCGTTGGTATCCTATCTTGTATCGGACGCGGCCGGGTATGTGACCAGGCAGGTGATTTCAGTCAATGGCGGTATGTATTGATGAAGCGTGTTGTGGTGACAGGGATGGGAGCGATCAGTTCACTGGGGCAGGACTGGTCTTCTTTTCGCGCTAACCTCGATGCTGGAGTCAGTGGCATTCGCTATATGACAGATTGGGACAGGTTTGATCGACTCAACACCCGGCTGGGTGGCCCTGTGGATTTCGAGACTCCGGGCCATTACAATCGCAAACGCATCCGCGCGATGGGGAGAGTCTCCCTGATGGCCACACGTGCTTCCGAGATGGCTTTGGACGACGCCAGCTTACTCAAAGACCCATTGCTGAAAAGCGGTCAGGTAGGGGTAGCATACGGTTCGTCCACTGGTAGTCCGGACGCCACCTCCGAGATGGCGCGGATGGTCTTGAGCGCAGATATGAGCGCGATTACCGCCACGACCTATCTGCGCATGATGGGGCATACAGCCCCTGTGAACATCAGTGTATTCTTTGGTTTAAAGGGCAGGGTTTACACCACATCCAGTGCCTGCACCTCGGGCAGTCAGGGCATTGGCTATGCCTACGAGACAATTAAACATGGGCAGCAGATCGCGATGGTGGCTGGCGGGGCTGAAGAGCTGTGCTTTACCGAAGCGGCCGTGTTTGACACTTTATATGCCACCAGCACCAGGAATGATGAGCCTGCAGCTAACCCAAAGCCCTTCGATCGCGATCGAGATGGTCTCGTCATAGGTGAGGGTGCAGGCACGCTGATTCTTGAAGAGCGGGAACATGCCCTGGCGCGCGGGGCGACTATTTATGCCGAAATCGCAGGCTATGGGACGAACTCGGACGGCGGTCACGTGACACAGCCGACACCGGAGACGATGCAAATCGCCATGGAGTTGGCCCTCCAGGATGCCCGGCTCAGTCCGGATGCTATCGCCTATGTGCAGGCGCATGGAACAGCGACAGATCGAGGGGATGTTGCTGAGTCGGTGGCCACCCATAACTTATTTGGCTCGAGAATGCCCATCAGTAGTCTTAAAGGGAATCTGGGACACACCCTGGGTGCCTGTGGTGCACTGGAGTCTTGGGCCAGCATTGAGATGATGAATAGCGGATGGTTCGCTCCGACGTTGAATTTGCAGAATGTAGACGAGCGCTGCGCGGAGCTGGACTACATTTGCGCTAGCGGCCGCGAGATTGATGCAGAGTATGTGATGAGTAATAATTTCGCGTTCGGCGGTGTTAATACGTCTCTCATATTTCGGCGTCACCCTTAAGCCTCGACTTGTTGTCCGCGGTGTTATTTGGCGTTATGATTGCCGGTGTGCAGGGCTGTCTCCGTTTTTCAAAAAGGACTTTATCGATGAATATCAAAGGGTCAATAGTTTTAGTGGTTTGCGCATTCATATCGGTTTCTGCGTTTTCCAGGGATGACCACAACCGCTACTCGATCAAGAGTGCGATGAACCTTGAGCAGACCAAAGAGAAGTTGAACAAAGGTTATACCTACAAATTTGGTTCTCAGAGCCACGCATCCATCGCCGAGAACCATGGCAACTTTATGTCTAACAAAAAGACTAACGCGGTGGGCAAGTCAGACGAGTTCGCCTGCCAGTGGGCCTTCCTCTCCGCCATGATGAGTTTTCAGGACCGAATCGGCCGAGAAGGTGGCAACGCGGTGATCAATATCAAAAGCTATTACAAAAAGCATGATTTCGTTAGTGAGACAGAATTTGAATGCGGTAACGGCGCGATAATGGCCGGCGTAACGTTTGTTGGTGATGTTGTAACTCTCAAATAAACGTCAACTTCCCAGGCAGTTGCAACTGCTGACATGACTTCGATTGTTGCTGCGGTAGTTGCGTTTCACGACTCTTGAGTCATTTTCCTAACTCAAAACCAGCTTCCTAAACTGGCAGGTGACACCACTTTGTGGCAGGTCACTCCATGATATGAGCACTACTTCGTAAACAAGCTAATCTTCGGTAGGTACAACTGGAGTAGGAAATAGCTATGAACTCAGTACAAAAACGAATTGGTGGGCAGTTCCCCACTGTGTACATCACATTTTTAAGCGTAGTAATTGGCTTGGCCCTGGAGGGCTGGGTTTCCATTCTTAGCACGACGCCTCAACTTTTTACCATCACCTTTAAGTCAACGATTCTGTGGTTGCAGATGTTCCAGAATCTGCTATTCATTATTGTCGCATGGGTGGCTTACACTCAGATTGCCATGGTGAGAAGGTCCATTCCCAGCCCCTTCGATGCAATTCAAGTTCTTGGCTTTACACTGACTTTGTTCTTGCTCAATGCGGCGATAGGGCACTCGCTGGCCCTCTACAACTACGCTTGGGCCGCCTATCTCCTAATTGGCGGGCTGGCGACATACTTTGCTGTCGGGCAACTCAAAGGTGAAGGGAAAGAATTTGAGACCTACGTAAGCAAGATTCAGTCGTGGCGAGGCCCCCTGGCGCTAAACGCGGGGGGAGGCCTGGTCTGCGTAGGGTTTGGTTTAGGCCTTGAATACGATCTGGTGCCTCCGGAACTTCAGATTATCGTTCTGATTATTGGCGCAACCGGGGTCATTATGTGGATGGTGATCATGCATCGTATCTGGCGAACTCATCTTGTAGATGCAATAAATTGAGTTACACCGAACGGCTCTATTCGAATAGCGGAAAACTCGGAGTCAAAACGGAGTTAGTACCTATCAGGGTTGGATCAGTTTAAGAACAAGCAACGAGGGCTTTTTACGCCTGTGATTCGGGGTTTGCTCATGTCTCAAGATAGGACAAAGGCGACATTAGCCTGGATGCTGACCGCCACTTCATCATGTTGGCTTTCACCTCTGTGGACTTCGCTTATGTGCTAAGGAGCGGTCATTTTGTATTTGAAAGTCCTTGCACCACGACAACCAGCACTTTCACTATTTCATCGTGCCACCGAGTTCTTCCAGAAGATGTTGATAACCGGGAGACTGTCGCAATAGCTCTCCCGCCGCTGCTCGCAGCTCATCCACGTCTTCTGGCGGTAACACAAAGCTAGTGGGTAGGTTCTTGAGATAGTTACGCTGTTGTGGATCGCTAACGCGGTCGAAGCTCACTTCCACGAGATGCATTTTGACCTTGGGCACCATGTCCTCGGCTTCCTCGGAAGTAGCGCCTGCCGCCTGCGCTTCCAGCACTCGCAATCGGCGTCGCCAGGATGTGATTGCGAAT
>JBALVT010000073.1:0-18815 GCA_036961345.1 Halioglobus sp. | reverse complement strand
GGGTATGCCGCGTGAACAGGCGGAGGTGATAGCGCAGGGTTTAACCGCAATGTTTGTGCACAACTTTGATTCCTTGGTGACCAAAGACTACCTGGACACTCGTTTTAGCGAACAGTCAGTCAGGATGGATCTGCTCGCTACGCAGATGGACAGTAAGCTGGATAAACTGGCTGCTGAGATGAATGGCAAGCTGGTTAATTTCGCTACTGAAATGGATGGCAAGCTGGATAAGCTCGCTACTGAAATGGATCACAAGCTGGATAAGCTCGCTGCTGAGCTGGACAGCAAGCTGGATAAGGTCGCTGCTGGATTCGGCAGCAAGTTGGACTCACTCTCGGCCGGTATCGATGGCAAGATTGGCCTGCTCTCGGCCGAAATCGACGGTAAGCTGGGTAAGCTTTATGTCATGTTTGGTGTGATTATGGTGGGGCTGGCCATACCAATCATTCAATCCCTGCTCACTTGGCTCGCCTGAGTCACCGCTAAGCGTCACCGGGAAATAGTTAACGACGGTTCTCTTGTTTTGGCGATCGAAAGCGGATTCTCTGCTTCGCGTCTTTTCTAATTGGGCTCAATTTTCATGAGCTCAGCATTATTGACTCGCCCTTTTTCGGCCGGCCGATCATCTATCGTGAGTTGCTTTCCGGTGGTCGCATTTGATGAATTAGGGGGTTTGTCGTTGCCTGGCTAGCGGTCTAAACTACTGTATAAATACACAGTTAAGGGTGATTGCCATGGGCGTGCCAGTTCCAGTTCTTGCCGGGTTCAATTGTGATGATATGGCGTTGGGTAGGGAAATTACGCTGCTGTCGGCACAGATCAACATTGCCAATTATCGCCTGCTTAAGCTGATTGCCGAGTTTGATCTGCGGGGTGCCTGGCGCTGTGAGGGCGCAGTCCGCTCCTGTGCGCATTGGTTGGCGGCACACTGCGGGATGTCGATTGGCGCGGCCCGAGAGAGGGTGCGGGTGGCCAGGCGTCTTGCGGGTCTGCCAGAGGTAGAACAGGCGTTTTCGGGTGGGGAATTGAGCTATTCCAAGGTGCGTGCCATTACCCGGGTTGCCACTGAATCCAACCAGAGTCTACTGATGAAGGTGGCGGCGCACTCTAGCGCCAGTCATCTTGAGAAACTGGTGGGCAAGTATCAGCCGGTAGATGATTTGGGGCTGGCCGCTGTTGCTGCCGCTAGTGATGCTGTATCGGCCGGTGGTGAGCTCGGCCGCGAATGCAGCGGGGCTGATGTTGCCAGCGCGGCTGGAGCGGTTGGAGCGTCTGGCGCAGATGGTGTGGAGTCAATGTCGGGCGCAGCGGCTTGTGCGGGGGGTATTGATGAAGAGGCGCGGCGTGAGCAGGCGCGTGAGATGTACTGGTTTCAGGATGAGGATGGTATGTGGGTCATTCACGCCAAATTGTCACCGGAGCAGGGCCAATTGGTCATGAAGGCGCTAGAGGCCGTGGCGCGGCCGCTGCAAGAAGAAAGGCAGGAGGAGTGGAATGCCAAGCAGAAGGCGCGAATGGAGGCGGTGGCGCGGCATATCATGCGGCGGCGTCGAGAGAGCGAGGGTGAGAGCGAAAGCGAGGGCGAAGAAATAGAGTCTGTTGATTGCGTGGGGCACTGTGCCGGCATTGATCTGCCAGCTGCGGTTGAACTCGAAAGGGCAGAGGAAAAAATCTCCGCGGAGACGTTTTCGCAGTTTATGAATCATGTGCGGGCCGACGCGTTTAGCGTTTTGGCGGAACACTTTTTGGCGACTGCTCCAAATTATAGGCAGTTGCAGGGGCTTAAGGGCGCGGAGCGCTGCCAGGTTGTATTGCATGTGGATGTAAATACCCTGCGTGAACAGCGCGCGGGGGTGTGCTGTTCTCATGCCAGGGGGCATTTTGAGGATAAACCCTGGCTGTCACCGAAAACGGCGCGGCGTTTGAGTTGCGATGCGGCGCTGGTGACGGTTCTGGAGAGCGAATCAGGCAAGGTCTTGAATGTAGGGCGGCGTTCGCGAACGGTGCCAGCGCATATTCGCCGGGCCTTGATCGAGCGGGATGGGGTGTGCCGCTATCCCGGTTGTCATGAGTCGCGTTATGTGGATGCACATCACATCAAGCACTGGGTGGATGGGGGTGAGACCAGCCTGGAGAATCTGGTGACCCTATGCCGGTTTCATCATCGGCAATTGCATAGCGGCAGCTTTGATATTCACCTGGGTGAGTGCGGCGAGGCGCAGGTTAAAAAATCTCCGCGGAGATTTTAAGCGCGGTTGTAGGCCGCCTCAAATGGGACATTTAATCCATGTAAAAGTGGGTCAATATTGACTGCAAATACGCAGTTAGAGCCCTTAAAGTTATGGCCAAGTGATAGTAACTATTTGAATATTGGGCAGTAAAGGGCTCAGCCCCCTTACATTGCTCGCCCCTTAAGTTGTAAGTTGCTTAAGTTGTTTTAAAACAGAGAGATAACTAAGATATGGTGCCCAGAAGATGACAACCCGAATAATCTAACGACGTACAAGAGGCTAGAACACTATCTACAAATCACTTATCAGCCTATCGCTTTTACTGACCCTGCTTACCGTAGTGCTCAGCGCCTATATTCGTTTGGCGGAGGTGGGTATCGGTTGCGAGGATTGGCCAGACTGCTACGCCCAGCTCAATGTCGAGACCGAGAAAAAAGGTATTTCGGTATTGACCGAAGCCGGGCGGGATATGGGTCATTACGGCGCCCGAATAGCTCATCGTTATATTGCCAGCGCTCTGGGTCTGTTCGTGGTCGCCATTTTCATTATGGCGCTGCGCCTGGGCACGGCGCGCGCTACCGGCTTGGCAGTGCCCACAGCTATATTCGCGGTAACGGTTTTTCTGTCTGCGTTGGGCTATTACACGCCAACTCGCAGCAATCCCCTGATTACGATGGGTAACCTTGCAGGAGGCATGACCTTACTCGGACTATTGTGGTGGCTAATGCAGCGTGAAGCGCCCAGCGCCGATCCGGCAATACCTTCCAGCGCGAGTCATTATAGGCCTTGGGCCCTGGTGGCTTTGTGCCTGGTGCTGATGCAGGTTTTACTGGGCGGCTGGAGCAGCGCCAATTATGCTTCTGCCAACTGCCCCGATTTGTTGCAGTGTCGGGGAGACGTCTGGGCGGTGGCCAGCTTCGGAGACGCTTTTAACCCTTTCCGTACCATTGCCCTGGACGATGCAGGCCAGGTGCTGAGGTCTGAAAGTTTGGGTGTGCTGAGTATGGCGCATCGTCTGTTTGCTATTTTTACCGCGGCCTACCTGGCCTGGATGGTCCGAAAATTAAAGCCTGAAACGCAGCTGTCTGCCACGGTGCTGGCGTTGTCGGCTTTTTCAATCGGGCAAATTGTGGTGGGGGTGACCATGATCTGGTTCCAGCTGCCTCTGCTTTTGGTAACGCTCCACAATACCCTGGCCGCCGGCCTGCTGCTGTGCAGTATTAATCTGTTGCACCGGTTGACTCCGCCAACAGTGTTGCCACCTCCTGACTGATCGCCCCCACGTCCGCGAGATTAAAGCCCAGCCCGGAGAAGCGGATATGCCCACTGCGATCCACAATGTAGTGGCTGGGAAAGCCCGGCACGCGGTACTGTGAACTTACGGTGCGTTTGTCATCCCACAACACAGGGAAGGGCAATTCGTATTGTTGGATAAATTCTCGCGCCAGCTCGCCGTCTTCCTCCACGTTAATCGCCAATACCTGAAAACCGTCTTCGTGATGCCGCTGCCACAATTGCGCCAGGTAGGGCATTTCCTGGCGACAGGGTAAACACCATGATGCCCAAAAGCTGATGTATACCACCTGGCCCTCAAAATCTTTCAGGGACACTCTATTGCTGCCTTCCAATAACGGCAGATTGAAGTCGTGGGCCTCCAGTGCCTGGAAGCGTTTTTCTCCGCAGCCGACTAATAATATCGGCAGTATGGCAATACACAGCAACAGCCATTGCAGCCGATAATACCCGGCCTTTTTCTTGTTGTGGATCATTGTCTTGTTACCTCGCATACTGCACCCTTTACGCTCATTATCTGAGGAGATAGCTGGTGGAAGTTGTTCTTTTTACCCTGGTTGGCATTGCGCTTTACGTCATTAGCAGCCAGGTTTTGGTGTTTCTGGAAAAGCTGTATGGCAACACGCTGCCACAGCGCAATATTGTATTTTTCGTTGTGATTCTGGCGCTGTCATTGCCCAGCTTCAGCTTGCTTCGCTCGCTTCTTGGGGAAGGTGAGGGCCCGCAGTATGACAATCAGGAACAGCAGGCCACCGATAGAAGAGATGAGCCCGCCCAGCCCCATTAGCCCCATGCCCATCACCCGTTCGATGGAGTCCAGGCTTTGCTCGGCACCCGCAACCTTGCGCTGCACGCCATAACCGCCAGACCACACCAGCCCTGCGATGTGCATTAACTGGCCGCCGCTGTAGATTACCGGTTGCCAGATAGCCATCTTCATATTGCGCAGGGGGTAACCCATTTCCGGCAGCAATAGGTAACAGACCCCCATTAAAGCCAGGGTTACGCCAACGATTGAACCGTGATAGTGAGCCGGGATGGTCACGTTGCTGCCGGAAATCAAAAACCCAATGACGCCCCCGATACCAAAAAGAAATACCGAGCACTGCAGTGCAGATCGTGCCAGCCACTCTTCGTTGCTGCTGCCACCATAACGCAGCAAAGCCACCAGAATTGCCAGAGCCAACGGCAGGGTAGCGAGGCTGCCACCCCAGCGCATCAACCAGGTAAACAGTTCAACATGTTCCAGGGAGGTAATCGGGTATGACAGGTATATCAACGGCGATAAAAATACGCAGGCCAGTCCCACAAAGAGTATCAGCAGTACCACCCTTGGGGTGAGCGGCAGTTTGAGTCCGCTGCGGCTGCTAAGCCACAGCCATGACACCAGCATTAACAGGGTGTAGGTAAACTGAAGAACATGACCACCGCCCCAGAACAACAGCTCAAAGAATGACTGGCCCAGCAGATAGTCCGGCATTTGCAGGTAAGACCAGGCGAAGCATAGGAGTGCCACCGCAGCGGACACCGCCGCCGTGTTTAGCCCAAAACGGAGTGCGCCCTGGCCGGACATCCAGGGCCCCACCGGCGCCATGAAAATCATGCTATTAACCACCAGTAGCGTAAAACCCGCTGCAAACAGGAACAGCCCCGTGAAGAACACCGGGTGTTGCAATACCGGTATATAGTTGCTCATCAAAGGCTGGGCATCGCGCACAAACGGCGAAAGTATAATCACCACAGCGCCAAGGGAAGAAAGTAACAGTGCCGGCCAGGCCAGCCAGGGTTTTCCCGGGCGTTGGTTCAGGCTCCACAAAATACCACCGAAGGACAAACTCCACACCAGCACGGATAAATCGACATGCACGACCAGGGCGGAGTGGAAAAAATCGATCCAGGGAATGATGTCTGAAATATAGGGCGTGCGAGATAACACCAGCAGCAAAGAGAAAACGCCGGCACCCAATAAAGCCAATACGGATAACCACAACCAGCCCACTGCCAGGGAGCGCCGGGAGTCCGTTGGCACCGGCACGCTATAGTCTGAATCGGGGCTCAATGTAATACAATTCCTTCTTTAAACTTGGCCACCATTACCTGAGCTGGCCGCAATTCAATGTCCTGATCAAGTTCCCAGGTATTGCCTTCTACCGCGACATCATCATTCATTAAGATCTGCAATCGATGCCGTCCAGAGGGCAGCGTAAACCGACGATACATGCTCGACAAACCATCGTTGTGTATGCCTGATGCGGGCGTGGTGCCACTGTATAGGGTTTCTCCATCCACACGCAATTCCAATTGTAGGGGCGAGCGCTCCCGCGGACACGATTCCAGCTGTTTCATATTGGCCGCCAATTTGGCGTAGTCATCCGCACTCAAAGGTTTACATGCCCCGACAATTTTCCCCGAGTGCCGCACTGCAATCTTAAGTACAGACAAATTATCTTCCAGGTGCCGGTGTGTGGGGTTGTGCGTGAGAAAGACCAGGGGCACAAAGAACAGTGCGTATAACACCGCCTGCGCCAGGTATTTTAAGGGGGCGGCCATTAGCTCACCTCCCGGGTATCGATAAGGTCTAGGGATGCCAGCTCCGATTGAAACTTGGCTACTTCCTGTTTGAGTTTTCCTGTTCCCTGAACCCCTAACCAGCGAGTCCGAACCCTTTCTCTGGGCACTCTGTGGCGCAATACCGGCATGCGTTCCGTGCTGAAACGCTTATCCATCCAGGTATTGCCCAGGCGGTAGTTGCAATCGCCCTCGCAACAGCCGCTGATCATTACGCCCTCGGCCAGGCCCTTACGCAGTACATAGTCAACAAAGGCGGGGGGTACAAGCGCCGTACAGGGCATGCTAATTCCCGCGACGCTTTCTGAAACTAAGTCATCCACTTGGCTGCCATGGTCGCAGCCGTACAACATAATGCGATTCGAGCCACTCAGAGCCCGCAACCTGTTTTCCGTCAGGGACAGCAATTCCTTGATATGTAGGTCCGGAATACTGATACCTGTAGTCAGCTCGTCCACATGCCTGAAGGGCGAGGATGAGGGGCAGGCGCCGGCGCAAATGCCGCAACTGATGCACAAATCCGGGTCGACGACGGATTGTTTGTGGCCTTTTTTGAAATCGTGCTCCTTCATGCTGACCGCTTCATAGGGACAGTCGGCAAGACACCAGCCACAGCCGTTGCAATTTTCCGGGTCAACCACTGCCACCGGGTGGCGTTTCTTCTGTTTGGAAGGCAACCAGGGTAACAGGCTAAGGGCGCTGGAAAGCCCGACCAATAGCGCCCAGGTCGCACCCGGGCCCCAGCTGTTAATCAGGGGGTAGGGGTTGAGATATATCCAGTCGAGCGCGACTTCTGTTACCGCGATATCAAGATTCGCCGGCGCCTGGCTCAAGGCGGGATGCCACAGGGAGACCGCCAGCATGGCGCCCAGGGTTCCCGCAGCCAGCCCCCGGGCCGGGTTTGTGCGCGCGCCGGTAATGCGCTTTATGTGGATAAACATGCCCAGCAACAGGGCCAGTGGTATACCGATATGCAAAAAGACCAGTAGTGAAAAGAAGCGGTCACTCAAGCTTGATTCATTGAGAAAATTACTGGCCATGGGATCCACCATAAACGGCAGCCAGTCAAACCATTGTGCTGTGAGTTGAGCGATGTATTGCGCCTGTTGGTCCCAGACCAGCCAGTAGCCGCCTATGGCCGAGGCAAATAACAGCCACAACAGGGGAATGCCCGATACCCAACTGAACCAGCGCACGCCGCTGTATCGATCCATGGCGAATTCACGCAGCAGATGCAGGGTAACGCAAACACCCATAGCGGCCGAAGCATAGCGATGAAAGCTGCGCATGACACCGCCGATGTACCACTGTTCCCGGGTGATGTTTTCGATAGAGGCGTAGGCACCACTGATGCTGGTTTCAAAAAATATAAACAAATAGACGCCGGTGACAGCGACAATCCAGAAGTAGAAAAAAGACAGGGCGCCCAACTGGTACATGGGATTCCACTGGGGTGTAAACGCTTTGGAGAATAAATCATCCAGTTGGTTAAAACCCTTTTTAATCCAGCTTTTCATCGGCCTGCCTTGATGCTCCGGCGCCACTCTTTTACCAGTACCGAGGCAAATACTATTGAGACGATTAGCCCGACAAAAGTGCCGATAAATACAGAGATATCGATGCGGTAGGAATCAGTGGCCGGATCATACACCGTGCAAAATAAACGGATTCGATTTTTCATATAATGCAGGGCGGACTGCTCCCGGGGTCGACCAAAAACCAGGTCTTTAAGCGGCTCGATTAACAAAGGTGTATCGAAGGACATACCGTAAATCTGGCGGTAGATTGCGCCCTTGCCGTCGACGATGGTTGCCTGCACCAGATGTTCAAAGCCCTTGGGCGAGGGATAATAAATAAACCCCAACTGTTTGCTCAGGGTTGCCATATTGCCAGCATCTCCGGATAAAAACGCCCAGTTGGCATCTTCTACGGGGACCCGTGATTGAAACTGCGCCATGCGCTGAGGGCTGTCATTTACGGTATCGAAACCAATAGAGACAACCTGAAAGCTGTCGCTGTCCAGGGCCGAGCGCGCTTTTTTTACCACCTGATTAAGGTATTGAGTGGTACTGGGGCACACGTGGTGGCAACTGGTGTAAATCATACTGATGAGCAGGGGTTGGCCGCGGTAGGACTCCAGTTTGATGGCACTGCCATCAGTTTTTCTAAGAGTCACATTTTCCAGGGTGGTTCCAATCGCCCGCTGGCTATAGGCAAGCGCATCATCATGGCTGAACTTTGAGAAATCAGGTTCTGTGGCAAGTATAGCGTGGCTATACAAAGCCAAGAGGCCGACTCCTGCTCGTAGAAGGTAATTCAATGTATAAATCTGCCCAGTAAATGCGAAAGCCGGCCAATACCTGGGGTATTGGCCGGGCCTTGAGGAGCAGGGCGCCTGTTAGGCGATGCCCCAGGTCTCCGCAAGATACTTCCAGTTAATGAAATAATACAGGGCAAAGCTTACAAAAAATACCATGGCCAGCACGAGCGTGCCGGGTATGGCGAAAGCACTACCGCCGTTGGCGTTATATTCTTCGTCGGTGACGGGTGCGACGATGCACGGCTGTGCCATCTTCTCGTCGCCGAGTTTCTTGCCAAATAAAAGTGTACCGACAATGATCACACAAAATGCCGCTCCACCAATGACCGCCAGAATGACAGACATACCATTGAGTGCCAGCATGGTGTAGGCGGCAGCGGGAAATTCGTGGGTGATACCGCCGGTGCCGGCAAAGCCGATATCCCAGTGTCGGCGCGGTACACCCAGGGTGCCTGCTCCCATCAGGAACAGCGCTACGCCAGACATGCCCAGGCCGAACAGGTAGGGCTGCCATCTGGCAAGTCCTTTGAGCACCAGTTCCCTGCGGAACAGTACCGGTACCAACCAATAGGTCAGGGCCATAAAGGCCAGGGTGCTACCCAGCACTACCGTGGCATGAAAGTGGCCGGGAACATACAGGGTGTTGTGTACCAATACGTTGATTTGTTCAGCGCCCATAACCACGCCGGTAATCCCCCCCAGAAAGCCGAAGCCAACCAGGGATATAAACATGCCCGAGAACGTAGGGTTACCCCAGGGGGCTTTACGCAACCAGGTGAATAGTCCAGCGGTGTGTCCGCGGGCGCGCTGGGCGGCCTCGATTGACCCAGGTACTGTCAGGCCGTGCACCATGGACGCCATCACCGCCAGGTACATGGCGTAGCTGGTGTTAAACATTTTGAAGTTGGAGCTTACTCCCGGGTCCGCCAGCAAATGGTGGACGCTGGCGAGCTGCAGAAACAGGATATACATCAGAAACGCTGTGCGGCTCACTTTCTCCGACAGGGGTCGCGCGCCGAACACCACCGCTGTGATCGCATACCATACCGATACATGCGCAGCCACATTGATTTGTTGAGAGGAGTGCCCAAAGGCCCACCAGATCAGACGATACGCCAGGGTGTCGATCTCACCGACCAAACCCACGCTCCACAAAAAGGTTGGCAGCAGAATAATCGCGCCGCTGACAATGGTGAAAACGGCGATGACAGCCGCCGTTATTGCACCAAAGGTGACCAGTGGTACCGAGCCTTCATAGGTTTTCTCGGCCTTGGCAATCACTAAAGTGCCAAAAAACACGAAACAACCGATCAATGCACCCACCGCAAATAATATGAGACTTAGGTAAAACATTGGATGCGCTTCCAGCGGAACATAGGAAGTCATCATCACGCTGGAACTGCCCTGTAACACCACCACATTATTGGCGATGGCACCAATGAGCATGAGTGCAAATCCCAGCCACGCCCAGCGGGGTGTCGCCAAACGACATTTCAGCAGTACCGATGAGCAAAAATACAAAATCGCAATTTCAAAGAATATCATCCAAAAAATAAGGACGTTTATCCCATGTGCCGTTAATACCATGTAAAAATCATCGGCGGGCAGCAAGTGCACTGCCTGCCAGCGAGTCAGCCCAACCAGCAGTCCGTAGAATCCACCCACCAGCAAGAACACCACTGCCGCAACGGCGTTGGCCTTCATTAGTTTTTCGGCCGAATCGTGGAATTTAAGACCGGTGTCAGGACACGTTCTGAAAATATGATTTGTCATGCCTTATCCCCTAATCCACTACCAGTATTTTGCCAATCATTAGATGATGGCCAATACCGCAATATTCGTTACAGATAACAGAGTATTCTCCCGACGCGTTGGGCGTCAGGGTGAATACATGTTCGTAGTTCGGCAATACCTGAATATTGATGTTGGCCGGCTGTAAGGAAAAGCCATGCTGCCAATCCAGGGAGGAGAGGTGGAAGCGGTAGGATTCCCCTTTCTTGAGTTCAAGAATCGGCCACCAATCCCACAGCCTGGCAATCATGTAGACATCGCCGCCCGCCGGTGGTGCTACAACGGGGTAATTACGAGGCCCCTCATTGCGTACGGTGTACTGCTCGACGAACGCTTCGGCGCTGGCCTGGAAGGCCTTGGGCGTCGTTTTGTAGGTTTCTGTACCGAGATTTTGTTTTCCGACCACATGCCAGTAAGGCATCATGAAAGTCATTATCAAGCCCCAGACGAAGACCAGGGAAATCCACATTAACTCGGATTTGTGTATTGGCTCATTCCACCAAAGTTTTTTGACGGGTGGTGACAGACTGGACATTGTTCGACCCCTTTTTATTTGTCGCCGTGCTGTTTACCTGGGACAGGCCTAACGCATGGGTATGGTGACGATTTCCATAATTCCCCAGCCGAGGTACAGAACCGCTGGCGAGGCCACACCCAGAAATAGCAGCAGGAATGGGTTGTCCAGCAGCTTTTGCATCATCGGTACGGGCTCGTTGTCGGAAGGTTCATGATCTGACATGTTTTATAGCCTCTTAATAAGATACTGACGGTCGCGCAGCCAAAGCTGTGCAAAAAACGATGGTATCTCCTTACTTAAGAGGCCCTATTGACCTCCATCAATAAAACGATGATCCGGTTATACCTGGCCCAATGCAGTGGCGTTCAAGGCTTGCAGTTAGCCGATTCCTCAAGTAGTAAAGCCATAGCCAGACAATTAGCTTGAATTGCTGCGCGCCGCGCGCCGTCAAAATCGCGGCATGTTTTGGGGGAAGCCTCACCGGGAGGTTGATAAATGAAGGCGCATAGCTGGATTTGACGCTGCAGTTTCACAGGAATGACACACTCGGCCTGATCTTCAAAAACACTTGTACGCCCGATGAAATCGTTCCAGCTGTGTTTGCAGTCCACTCGCCAGTGCGCCTCCAATTCAAGCTTGCTGACAGGAATGCGCTCGTTGACCATATCGGATGGGCCTGCGGCCCATGCCGATGGGGCAATGAGTAGCGCGCAGCACAGGTTTCTGAAAAAAGACATGGTCTATCAAACCGCAATTTAGCGCGCTCTTGCTTGATACAGATCAACTGAGTACCTCGGTGGTGGGAATAGCATGTGCTACCAAGACCAACGGTGTGTTGCGACACGCCGAACCGGGTATGTGCATGCGTTTGAATCGAATCTTTCTTCTATTTTTGCTATTGATGAGTCCGCTCGTGTGCGTACCGGCTTGGAGTGACGAATTGAGCCTGGAGGATGTCAGGCGGGTATTTCCCAGCGCACATACGATGGTGTCACTCGACGGTAAAGCCCAGGCCTACTCAGTCAGGAGTGAGCACGGTCAGCTCGGTTACGCTTTTAGAAGCATTGATCTGGCGCCTATATCGGCCTACTCCGGCAAACCCATTAACACAGTGATCGCATTGGGAGAGGACGGGCTGATAAAGGGTGTCGATATTATTCATCATGAGGAACCCATTCTTGTGATTGGAATATCGGATGGCGACCTGCAGGCCTTCGTCGATCAATTTGTCAATAAAAAGACCACGGATCGTATTCGAGTCGGGGCCCATGGCAGGGCGGGCTACGTGGGCATCGATGGCATCACGGGGGCGACCATAACCACGATGGTGTTAACCAGTTCGGTGAACAAATCAGTGCACCAGGTGGCACAGGCCTATGGAATTCCACGCAGCCAGACACCTGCGCTGCCGGGTTTGCACAGCACAACTGCCGTCGACTTCGACCCCGGGGAGCCCGCCTGGAAATTGCACTGGGAAGAACGACTTTTCGAGCTGATTGTTATTTCCCTGGCACTGCTGTTGTTGATGGCGGTGCTGTTTTTCCAGGATTGGGTGGTAAGGCATACGGTGTTATTCCACCGCATGCGAGTCGTTTACCTTCTGTTCACCGTTTTTTTTATTGGTTTTTATTGCTCCGCACAGCTGTCGGTCATCAATTTACTGGCTTTTTTCCACAGCCTGAGCGGCGGATTCTCCTGGGACACCCTGCTCATTGAACCCGTGGTTTTTCTGCTTTGGGCGTTTGTCGCGGTCAGCATTTTATTGTGGGGGCGAGGCGTGTACTGCGGCTGGTTATGCCCCTTCGGTGCGGCCCAGGATTTGATTAGCAAATTGGCCACTCGCCTGGGCTTTGAAGGTTATCGCCTGCCGCCAATGCTGCATGAGCGACTTTGGGCGATTAAGTATTTTATTTTGATTGCCCTGGTGGGTTTGTCTCTGGACTCCATGGTGAATGCGGCTTTGCTCGCGGAGGTAGAGCCCTTTAAAACCACATTCATTTTGCGTTTTGCGCGCGAGCCGGTATTCGTGTTCTACGCTGTGGCACTGTTATTGGTTTCCGCCCTGAATAGCAAATTCTATTGTAAATACCTGTGCCCTCTAGGCGCTGGTCTGAGCTTCATCACGCGATTTAGAATATTTGATTGGCTGCGTCGGCGTACCGACTGCGGCACTCCCTGCCAGTCTTGTGCTCATCAGTGCCAGATTGCCGCGATTAAACCCACGGGAGAGATTATCGATAATGAATGTCATTACTGCCTGGAATGCCAGGTCACTTATTGGGACGAAAATCGCTGTCCTCCCCTGGTGGAGAAACGTAAAAAACGTGAAACACGTGAACAAAAATCCAAAAAGATTATTGCATCCGATTCCTGATCGCTTTGCCGAGTTTTGTTGACATGCGTCAAGGTGTTTTTGAGTAAGAAGCATAGCCTACTGTGGGTAACCGCTATTCTTGTGCAGGGAAAAATAAATGAAAATTAATTTAAAACTATCCGGGAAACTACTGTCTGTGGCTGTAGTTGCTGCCGGACTCAATCTGTCCGCAAACACAGGCTTTGCTCAGGATAAAACCGATCACCCAGGTGTTACACCGGGAGAAATGGCTTATAAGGGCGCTCCCATTCCGCAAGGAGAACTTAAACGTGTGGTCTCTCCTGGTGCTCCAGATATGACCCAGGCGGAATATGATATTGCCACCAAGCTCTATTTTGAACGATGTGCGGGCTGTCATGGTGTCTTGCGAAAAGGCGCGACGGGTAAACCATTAACCACCGATATTACTCAAGAACGTGGTACGGAGTTTCTCAAGATCTTGATCAATTATGGTAGCCCGGGAGGAATGCCAAATTGGGGAACGTCGGGTGATTTTTCCGAAGAGCAGATCGACATCATGGCGCGTTTCCTGCAGCACGAGCCACCCGAGCCTCCCCAGTGGGGCATGAAGGAAATGCTGGAAACATGGAAGGTCCACATTCCGGTGAAGGACCGGCCCAGCAAACAGCAGCATAAGTACGACATCGATAATATCTTTTCGGTAACGCTACGTGATTCCGGCGAAGTTGCCTTGATCGATGGTGACAGCAAGGAAATCATCAGTATCCTGAAGACAGGATACGCGGTGCATATCTCTCGTTCATCAGACAGTGGGCGTTATATTTACACCATTGGCCGTGATGCCAAAGTGGATATGATCGACTTGTTTATGAGTCCACCGAAGATCGTCGCAACGATCAAGATCGGACTGGAAGCGCGCTCTGTGGAGACCTCCAAGTACAAGGGTTACGAAGACAAGATTGCGATTGCCGGAGCCTACTGGCCGCCACAGTTCGTGTTAATGGACGGCCCAACACTTGAGCCCAAGAAAATTGTCTCAACCAGGGGCATGACGGTTGATACCCAGGAGTACCACCCCGAACCACGTGTCGCTGCGATTGTTGCATCGCACATGCATCCTGAGTTTATCGTCAACGTAAAGGAAACGGGTAAGATCCTGTTAGTGGATTACAGCGATATGGATGCGCTGACTATCACTACGCTGGAAGCGGCTCGCTTCCTGCACGACGGTGGTTGGGATTCAACCAAGCGATACTTCATGACAGCGGCCAATCAATCCGACAAAATCGCGGTCGTCGATGCCAAGGAACGCAAAATTGCCGCACTGGTTGACGTCACCAAGATACCCCACCCCGGGCGGGGCGCAAACGTCAATGATCCCAAGTACGGCCCTGTGTGGGTAACCTCGGCCCTGGGCAATGAGAATATGACGTTCATTGGCACCGACCCCAAAGGACATAAAAAGCACGCATGGAAAGTGGTTCGTACGCTTAAGGCTCAAGGTGGTGGATCGCTGTTCGTGAAGACTCACCCCAAGTCCAAGAACCTGTGGGTCGATAATACGCTGCATCCGGAGGCGAAAATCAGCCAGTCGGTGGCGGTGTATGATATTAATAATTTCGAAGCAGGTTACGAAGTTTTACCCATTGCCGAGTGGGCCGATGTAGGCGAAGGCCCGGCGCGTGTCGTGCAGCCTGAATACAACGCCGCGGGTGATGAAGTGTGGTTCTCTGTCTGGAATGGCCTGGATCAAACCTCCGCCATCGTGGTGGTCGACGACAAGACCCGCAAACTCAAGCATGTCATCAAGGACAAACGCCTGATTACGCCAACGGGTAAGTTCAACGTGTACAACACCCGAAAAGACGTTTACTAGGTGTCGAGTGCCAATACGCTCATGATTATAAATACGAGCAGCGCATGATGAAGGTGGTGGCTCTAGCCGGGGGAAGCCGTGGCACTCCCCGGCCAGGCAATGGCAGCTGCGACAAAGGCGCTGTGTATTTGGTGGGCGCCGGTCCCGGTGATCCAGAGCTCCTTACCCTGAAAGCGTATCGGCTAATGCAGGAAGTTGATGTGTTGGTGTATGACCGCCTCGTATCGGCGGGAATTCTCGCCCTGGTGCCGGCGGACGTTCAGCGAATTTTTGTGGGTAAAACTGCCGGCGATCACTGCGTACCTCAACACCGTATTAACCAGATTATTGTCGAACTTGCCGCAGCAGGAAAACGTGTATTGCGCCTCAAGGGCGGTGACCCCTATGTTTTTGGCCGTGGCGGTGAAGAGGCCGAGATACTGGTAGAGGCCGGGATTGATTTTGAAGTGGTTCCAGGAATTACCTCGGCAGCGGGAGCATCGTGTTACGCCGGTATACCGCTAACCCATCGAGACTATGCCCAATCCGTAACCTTTGCCACCGGACATTTACAAGACGGTAGTCTCAACCTGGACTGGCCCGTGCTCGCCAGAGCCCACCACACTCTTGTGATCTATATGGGTATGGGAAACCTGGGAGTGATTGCCAGTAAATTAGTGGAGTATGGACGAGCGGCCGATACGCCGGTGGCGGTTGTGCACAAAGCGACTCAAGCTGAGCAACAGGTCGTGGTCGCGACCCTGGGAACCATTTATCATGAAGCCCAGGCCCGGGGCATTCAGGCGCCCGCTGCGATTATTATTGGCGAGGTAGTAGCACTGTATTACAAGCTGGGAACCTATGAGCAAACCCTTCCTGGGCTGGTTGAAGTGAGTAAGCTTGAGGCGGTGAGCGTCTAGCCAGCCTTTCCTAGTGGCTGGTTCCCGCATCGTAGTGGGTTTTGTTGTAGACATTGTATTTCCCCGAGGGTTTGCTCATCGGCAAGCGCTTTATTTCTTCGAGCGTATTGGCATCGTAGACAATCACTGCACCGTCATTATCCCAAATACTTAATAAGGCATATTTGCCGTCCCGGGTAAATTCTACGTGGGCGGCGGTTTTGCCCGGTTCAGGCGTGAGGGTTTTGACCAGCGCCAGAGTCTCTTTATCAAAGACATGGACTTTATCTTTGTGTGGACCGAAAAATACATCCACCCAGGCGTAGGGACTTTGGCTGTGGCTACGCATAAAGAATCCGGGCCCCAGTGTGTCCAGTGTCTTCACAACTTGCCAGGTTTCCATATCGATGACCGAGACCTTGCCGTTGTTCAGGTTGGGCGTTGCCATGACTGGCCTGCCCTGATAGTTCCAGCTGATGCCAGACCCCAGATGTGGCATGCCGGGTATGGCGAGATCTGCGAGTTTTTCTCCGCTGTTTAAGTCAATGACCTTGCCGGAAATACCCGCGGCGCTTTTGCCGCTGCCGGCGGGACGAGCCGCCCCCATAACCACACTGTAGTCCTGGTTGAAGAAAAAATCGTCCATGTAGTCTGTCATCGTCAATGTGTGCATGGTGACAGTTTTGCCGACTTCTATGTTGTCATAGGGAATTTCCCGGATCTCGGGGATGTCCTTAAGCGCAACAATAAAACTGTTTCTGGGTGGTGCGGTGTACACGGCGCTGACTCTGGAGGTTTTACCGGCTTTGTTTGCCATTGGCAGTGACACTATCGGGCTCAGGTCTTCGGCGCTGAGTATCACCAGGTTGTGTGGCAGGTAGTTGCCCACAGCGACGTACTTGTTGTTAAAGGACACTGCGGCGTTTCGCGTGTTAATCCCGGCGCGGACCTCGGCGACAATCTTGAGCTTGTACATGTCGAATTTTGATATCCATCCGTCCCGGGATGCGAAGAAGACGTAGCGGCCGTCACTGGTGTATTTTGGGCCACCGTGCAGCGCGTAGCGGGTTTTGAACCGATGGATGGGCTCGAATTTGTCGCCATCGAGGATGGTTGCGTGGTGGTCACCCAACTCCACCACCACGAACAGGTTTTGCAAGTCGGCTTCGAATACCGGCTTATCGTCCAAAGAACCCTGGGGATAGTGAACGATTTGCGACGCGCGAATATCATCCAGACTCCAGGAGGGAGTTTGTGTGGGTGCCCGATAAATATAGTCGGTCAGGTCTGCGATTTCACTCGCGCTTAGCTGTTCGCCGAACGCTGGCATTTGCGTGAGAGTCCGTCCACCGGAAATAACTTCCCGTGCCACTTCTGGCTTTAAGCGACTGAGATTTTGTGGCAGCAGGGCGGGGCCAATGCCACCCAGGCGTTGTGCGCCGTGGCAGGCCGCGCAGTGTTTTTGGTATAGCGGATTGGTGCCGGTTGTGTCTGACCAGCAGTGCAGTGGCCAAACAATCGAACTGGCGAGCAGTATTTTTATTGCATGCTGACGCATTGGCTATCAGGACACATCTTTGAGAGGAACATGTTGCACAGCGCCACGTTGCACGGCGCCACGTTCCACTGCAGCACGCTCCCGCCTATAAGGCGTTACCTTAATTCGCTCTTCCTTGGACTCGACACCAATTTCTTCATCGGACAAATAACAGGCGGGATCTTCGGCCCAGGGATTGCCCGTCAGCTGGTAGGCCCGCACTCGTGTATTGCCACCGCATATGCTTTTGTAACTACAGGCCCCGCAACGGCCTTGCAAGGGTCGCGGACTGGATTTCAGTCCATCCATTAAGGGGTCAGAGCGGTCCTGCCAGATTTCGGAGAAGGGACGATCTTTAACGTTGCCCAGATTGTAATCCCACCAGAAGGTATCGGGGTGAACATTACCCAGGTTATCGATATTGGCTACATTGACACCTGAGGAATTGCCACCCCATGATTCCAGACGTTGCCTTACCAGTGGCTCCAGTTCCGGGGCGTGTTGGCGTACCCAAAACAACAGGTAGACGCCGTCGGCATCATTGTTGCCAGTGACAAACTCCTTGCTACCACCGTTTTTGGCATCTTTCCACGCGGCTTCAAACAGAGTATCCATGGCCCAGCGACTGATGCTGTGTATCACATCATCAGCGCGATGGCGGTTGCCGCGGCCGGCGTAGTTCAGGTGCGATAGGTAGAATTTGTCAACGCCTTCGTCGTCCGCCAACTGGAGCAGTTGGGGCAACTCGTGAGCATTGTCCTGGGTCAGGGTAAAACGCAGGCCGACTTTTATGCCGTTGTCCATACACAATCGAGTCGCCGCCAGCGAGGCATCAAAAGCCCCGTCCATTTGTCGAAACTCGTCGTGTGTGCCGGCAATACCATCAATGCTAATACCCAGGTAATCAAAACCCGCTTCCTTAATGGGGTCGAGATGGTGTTGCTCGATCAGGGTGCCATTGGTGGACAGGCCAATATAAAAACCCAGCTCTTTGGCACGACGACCGATCTCAAAAATATCGGGGCGCAGCAGCGGTTCACCGCCAGAAAGTATCAGCGCGGGAACGCCAAAGCGCTTGAGGTCATCCATCACATCGAACACCTGCTGTGTGGAGAGTTCACCCGGAAAATCCGTGTCGGCGCTGATCGAATAACAGTGTTTGCAGCACAGGTTGCAGCGCCGAATGAGGTTCCAGATAACGACTGGAGCGCGAGGCTTGCGCATTGGCAACGCAGAGGCCGGGTCGGCGACTGTGTGCATGAATTGTGAAACTCTGAACATTTTATGTCTCCCCGAGGCGAAGTCGCAGCCCGGTTTTTTTGAGTATCTTGCTACTTTTAAGTGCGGTATGACCCCGGTAACCGGCGTCGATATTATCTCGAATTCGATCTATTTTCTGATCAACTTCTGCTTGGGTTTTCCCATGTACCATAGTGAACAGGTTGTAGGGCCAGCCCGGCAGTCGCGGC
>JBALVT010000072.1:0-18922 GCA_036961345.1 Halioglobus sp. | reverse complement strand
GTTACAATCGGTTTGCGGCAGGCCCGTCCCAGGCCACATACATCGATCTTTTCTTCATTAACACTATCTCCCGTCGCCATTCGATCGGTCCATTTGGGCAGGTCTAATCCGGCGGTGAAATGATCGCCATGGCCGAAAATCACACCGACCCACAGGTCGGCGTCTTCATCGAGCAGGGTCAGCGCGGCAACGAGCTGTTTGGCCATTGTTGGTGTGTAGCCGTTGTATTTCTCTGGACGATTCAGTCCGATGAGTAGAATGTGCCCGCGAACTTCCGTGGTGATTGAACCTTCTTCGTTGCTCATTTAGCCTAGCTCCTTTTGGATAGCGTCTTGCTTGGATGCGTGCGGGCATCAGTTTACGCAAGCCCTGCCAATTTGACGATACCGAATAGCTCGCGAATGTTGTAAGTTTATAAGTTTAATTAATCGATTGACTAAATTAACTGTTTTGCCATACTGACGCTATGGATTTTGAAAAATCACCCAGCCGTGGAGAGAAAACACGGGACGCGCTGCTTAGTGCGTCTATGGATATCTTTGGTCGGTCAGGCTACGACGCAGCGAGCAACCGCGCAATCGCGGAAGCCGCAGGCGCAAATCAGGCCTTGATCGGCTACCACTTTGGTGGCAAACGCGGTCTATATTTGGCCGTATTCGAACATATCGCACAGCAAATGCAGCTGGAGTTGTCGCCGCTGATTGACATCGTCCGAGAGCAGTTTGCCACCATTAAAGTCAAGGATAACGATCGTGCGGAACGGTGTGTATCCGCCATGGAAACCCTGCTTTACGCCATGCTTGACACGCTTGCTCGTCCCGGTTCCAAGAGCTGGGCTCGACTGGTGATGCGCGAGCAGCAGGATCCAAGCGACGCTTTTGAGATTTTGTACGAAGGTTTTATGAAACGAATACTTGGCACGCTTTCGCTCATTGCAGGGATGGCCGAGGGAGTGGATGAAGAAAATGAAGCAACCCGTCTACGAGGTATTTTCCTATTAAGCCAGGTTCTGGTATTTGTGATGGCGCCGGCAGTAGTAGGGCGTCATATGAGTTGGAGCGAGGGTGCGCCGGCTAATTTGGAAACTATTAAAGTGCAATTGCATCGTATCTTGGTACAACAGTTTATTCGGGGAAATACGCAGTGAAACAACGTCTTGTCTTGATAGTCATTCTTGCGGTTTTGGGTGGGGCTTACTACGCCTGGTTACAATGGAGTCAGGCCGAGGGCAATGGTGGTTTGACCTTGTACGGCAATGTAGACATTCGCGAAGTGCAGTTGGGATTTAGAGTGGCGGGCCGTCTACAGGAGATGCATGTTGAAGAAGGCGATGCTGTCGCACCGGGGACACTGCTAGCCAGTTTGGATGACACGCCATTCAAGGAAGCATTGGCGGTAGCCGATGCGCGTGTTCAAGAAGCTGCTGCACGATCGTTGCTGCTCAATACGGGCTCACGACCCCAGGAAATTCGGCAGGCACAGGAGGGGGTAAAAGAAGCCCAGGCGGCCTTTGACAACGCGAAGCATAATTTACAACGTCAAAAAGAACTGGTGGCCAGTAACATCGGAACGCAACGGTTTCTCGATGATGCGGATGCAAATTTTGATCAAACCAGCGCCAGGCTGGCTGCGAGTAAAGAGACGCTCGGCCTGGCCCTGGAGGGTTCTCGTGCGGAAAATATCGCTGCCGCCGAAGCAGGGCTTGCGGCAGCACAGGCCCAGCGTGCGCAATTCAATACCCAATTGAACGACACCAAACTTTATTCACCCAGCGCCGGCGTGGTTATGACCCGCGCCCGTGAACCGGGTGCCATGTTGGGCGTTGGAGCACCTGTTTACACAATATCTTTGGCCGAGAAAGTGTATGTTCGTGCTTATGTCGACGAGCCCTCACTGGGTCTTGCGGTGCCCGGCGCGTCGGTTACGATTATTACGGACACACAGGGCAAAGAGTACCGGGGGCAAATCGGTTTTGTTTCGCCCCGGGCGGAATTCACGCCAAAGAGTGTCGAGACACCGGCTCTGCGATCCGACCTTGTCTACCGGCTGCGAATTGTTGTCAGCAATGCGGATCAGTTTTTGCGCCAGGGTATGCCTGTCACTGTGGTGTTTCCGGATAGCTGAACAGTGAAATCAGAGATAAGCCTCACGAACCTGAGTAAGCGCTTCGACGATTTTGAAGCCCTGTTGGGTATTAACGCAGAAATCAAAGCAGGCACGTTGACGGGTCTTGTAGGTCCGGACGGGGCGGGGAAAACGACCTTAATGCGAATTATGGCTGCTCTGATGGCGCCCTCTGAGGGGTCCGCTTTGGTGTCTGGGTACGATGTTGTTACCGAAGCCAAACATATTCACGAGATTGCCGGCTATATGCCACAGCGTTTTGGTTTGTACGAAGACTTGTCGGTAGTGGAGAACCTGGAGTTGTATGCACGCCTTCGAGGGCTGTCAGGGCCTGAGAAAAAACACACATTTCAACGCTTGCTTGATTTTACAAATCTCGAACCTTTTATCAAAAGACTAGCGGGCCAGCTCTCTGGGGGAATGAAACAAAAACTGGGCCTTGCATGCGCTCTAATGGCAAAACCCAAAGTGTTATTGCTGGACGAGCCCAGTGTTGGTGTTGATCCGGTGAGTCGACAGGAGCTGTGGCAGATGGTGCAAGAGCTCACTCAGGGTGGCATGGCTGTTGTGTGGGCGACAGCATACCTTGATGAAGCAGAGCGCTGCGAAGATGTTCTGCTCCTGGAGCATGGGAAGCTGGTTTACGCCGGTGCTCCAGAAGTTCTAACCCGGCGACTGGACGGTAGAAGTCTTGTAATAACTGATATCGCGCAAGATCGAAGACAACTATTGACTGACGCTCTGGATCTGGAATCGGTTAGAGACGGTGTGATACAGGGTGCGTCTGTGCGCCTAGTAATCGCCCAGGATAGTGATTTGTCCAGCCTTGAAAAACTGGTTGCCGCCAGTGGTGGGCGGCTGAATGCCGCGGCACCAAGATTTGAAGATGCCTTCATTGATTTACTTGGCGGTGGCCCGGGTGGCCACTCAGAAGTGGCCGAGAGAATGGAGGAAATTACCACTGAGCGACAGGTGATGGTGAGCTGCAAGGACTTGACCAAGCGATTTGGCGATTTCACCGCAACAGATTCGGTGAATTTCTCGGTAAATCGTGGTGAGATTTTTGGTCTGTTGGGACCCAACGGTGCAGGCAAATCAACCACGTTTAAAATGTTGTGCGGTTTGCTGAAGCCCAGCTCTGGCAAGGCCGAGGTGGTGGGCCTGGATTTGCGAAGCGCGAGTAGTTCGGCAAAGGTTCAGCTGGGCTACATGGCCCAGAAGTTCTCCCTGTACGGGCTTATGAATGTGCAACAGAATTTGAGCTTTTATTCAGGCGTCTATGGACTTAGTGGCGCAAAACAAAAGCGCCGCATAGAAGAAATGATTGAAGTTTTCGAACTGCAGCCCTATTTGAAGCAGTCGCCGGATCTATTGCCGCTGGGGTTTAAGCAGCGCCTGGCGCTGGCTTGCGCATTAATGCATCGCCCTAGTGTTTTGTTTTTGGATGAGCCGACCTCGGGAGTTGACCCTCTCACGAGGCGAGAATTCTGGACGCATATTACTGGCCTGGTGAGACGCGGAGTGACCATTATGGTGACCACGCACTTTATGGATGAAGCAGAATATTGCGACCGCGTTGCCCTGGTAAATCGTTCGGAGCTTATCGCATTGGACACCCCGGATGCGCTAAAAGCCAGCGTTGCGAGTACCGCGAATCCGGAACCTACCATGGAGGACGCCTTCATTGAGCTGGTTCAGAAGCAAAACGAGCACCTAGATCTGGTCGACGCGATATGAAGATTGGCCGTTTATTTGCATTGGCCAAAAAGGAGGCGCTACAGATACTGCGCGATCCGTCGGCATTGCTTATCGCGTTTGTACTTCCGCCTATGCTTCTTTTCCTGTTCTCCTATGGTGTGTCCCTGGACGTCAAGAACGTCAACATTGGTGTTGTGCTGGAAAATGACGGTGCTTTTTCTCGAGATCTGGCTGCAGCCTACGATGCTACAGCCTATTTTAATGTGACACCGGTACGGCACCGAAAGGAAATAGAGCGCGGGCTTATTAACGGTGATCTCGCTGTGTTCGTTGTAATTCCGCAAGATTTTGATGCGCGCATGGCCGATCCTAGCCGCAGTGCAACTATTCAGGTTATCACTGACGGTTCACAGCCCAACTCGGCCAATTTTTCGGCAGGATACGCTCAAGGTGTTTTCAATAATTGGCTATCTGGGCAGGCAAATTCTTTAATGACAAGTGGGCCGGGTATCCAGCTGCAGCAGCGTTTCTGGTTTAACCCAGAGCTAGACAGCCGTCGCGTTATCGTGCCCGGTGCTATTGCTTTGGTGATGACAATTATCGGTACTTTATTGACCGCCATGGTGATTGCAAGAGAGTGGGAGCGAGGAACAATGGAGGCCTTGATGTCGACGCCGGCCAGTAAAGCCGAGATTATTGTCAGCAAACTGATTCCCTATTTCGTATTGGGTATGCTAGCCATTTCGGGTTGTACTTTTTTAGCCGTGGAAATTTTTGAGGTTCCGCTTAGGGGGTCGTTGGCAGCGCTGCTTTTGGTCAGTGCGGTGTTTCTTTTGCCCGCTCTGGGATTGGGCCTGTTGATCTCGGCTGTGTCCGCAAGCCAGTTTCAGGCGGCGACCACCGGGCTCTTACTTGGGTTTATGCCCACATTGTTATTGTCTGGCTTCGTATACGAGATCCAAAGCATGCCTGTCGCCATTCAGTGGGTTACTCATATAGTGCCGGCTCGCTATTTTGTGGCCAGCTTGCAAACTATTTTTCTGGCGGGTGATGTGTGGTCCGATTTAATTCCCAACATATTCGCTATGTTGGCTCTTGGTTTTTTGCTATTTGGCGTAACCTTTATTAAGACGCGAGAGGGCATGGATTAATGTTGGGGCCACTGCGACACACCATTATTAAGGAATTCATCACCCTGATACGTGATCCCGCTGCCCTGCAGATATTGATTAGAGCTCCGCTCGCGCAACTTTTAGTGTTTTCGTTCGCGGCCAGCATGGAAGTACGAAATATCGATATCGCAGTGATCAATGATGACAGCGGTCGCTGGTCCCAGGAACTGGTTATGCGAATTCAGGCTGCAAGTTTTGTTGATTCGATTATAGTTCTGCCAAACGCGACTGGCTTGGACGCACTGATTGATAGAAGAAAGGTTCTGTTGGCTGTACATTTGCCTTCTGATTTTTCTCGCCGCATAGACAGGGGAGAGCTTGGCAAGGTTCAGCTTACCTTTGACGGTCGCCGAGCAAATACCGGGCAAATCACCTTCTCCTATATTCAAGGCATTGTTAACGAACTGAATGTTGAGCTGGCGAACGATGCCGCGCCGATTCCCGTAGCGACGGTAAGACATTGGTTTAATCCAAATCTAATTTTTTTGTGGTTTATGGTTCCGGCTCTGGTTGCAACTCTAGCGCTAATTCCGACCTTTTCCATGAGCACGTTGTCGGTCGCGCGTGAACGAGAAATGGGCACCTTTGATCAGCTTGTGGTGTCGCCGGTTAGTACGTTGGAAATTATTCTAGGGAAATTACTGCCGGCGGTATTTGCTGGAATGAGTAGCGGTACACTGATAACCATTCTGGCTATCTTCGCTTATGGTATTGCCTTTAATGGCAGCATGGCTTTGATGTTTCTGAGTATGCTGGTGTTCGTTTTTGCTATAGCCGGTATTGGATTAATGATATCTGCCAGTTGTAATACGCAGCAGCAGGCATTTCTTGGAATGTTTGGTTGTATGATAGTTATCATGGTGACTTCCGGCTTCCTGACCCCGGTCGACAATATGCCGGACTATCTTCAGGTGGTTGCTCAACTTAATCCACTTAGGCACTTTCTGGAAATAGTGCTGGGAAGTTTTTTGAAGTCTATGACGACTTCGGAAATTCTGGACAGCCTTTGGCCCTTGGTGATTATCGGTATGGTAACGGTATCTGGCGCATCAATCATTCTTCGTCGCAGTCTTCACTAAATTCCCGAGGCTGAATTTTCACCGGGCCTGATAGACGGGTATGGGTTTGCAATCTGCCAGATAGGCCTCCAATGTCGCGATATCAAAAGGTGTGTCTTGCTCGCGTACAAAATGTTCAGTTTGTGACTGCCATAACGCCACCTTGCGGCCGTTCATAGTCAGGCACTGCCCATTCCAGTGCGCTGCGGCATCGCTTGCCAGCCAGACTAAACCCAGTGCAACATCTTGTGGCTCACCAAAGCCGATCTCGTCTGCGGTCTTGCCGCTGTTTTCGATCAATGGCCTGGTCATATCGGTGTTCGCTACGGGCCACATGGCGTTGCAGCGAATGTTATAGCGCTCCAGTTCTTTTACCGCGGTGTACATCATGCCCATCAGCCCCGCTTTTGCTGCCGCGTAATTTGTCTGACCAAAGTTTCCCACCAGGCCTGATGCGGAAGTGATTTGGATGATATGGCCCCCCGACTCCTGTTCGCGCATTGCCTTTGCCGCTTCGCGCATGCAGATAAATGGGCCCCTGAGATCTACGGCGATGACTTCGTCAAAATCCTCGTCGCTCATTTTCAATAGGGTGCGATCGCGCACAATACCCGCATTGTTCACCATCACATCGATCCCGCCGAATTGCTCTATGCAGTTTTCGACCAGACGGGTGCACGTGGCCGAGTCTGCTACCGATCCGGCCACCGCGCACACCGGTGACCCCAGCGCTTGAATTTCATTTAGCGTTGCGTTGAGGGCCTCTTCGTTCGTGCCATTGAGCACTACCGATGCACCCTCGCGAGCCACCGCCAGCGCGAACTCTCTTCCTAGGCTGCGGGAAGAGCCAGTGATGACTATGCGTTTGCCTTTTAGACGGGACATGTTTGTTCCTTGTTGGTCTGTTTTTTGTTTCCGCTATCCTTGGCGGCTGAACACCTCAATCGGTTGGAACCCCACGCCCTTTTGAGGTGTTCAGCCGCCAAGAATAGCTGCATCGCAGTATACTGGCGAAGGGTTCAGGTGCCGGCCCTGCGTAATCTGCCCACCTATTCTCAGCGAGCCAAAATCGCTTTCGCCCGCGCTAGAACTGGCGCATCAACCATGCCGACGGCTCCTCCGGTCGCGCCGCCAGCTCCAGATTGAGCAACAACGGCTTCGGCCCATTCAAGCTCTTGTTTGCTGGGTTGAAACACCTCGTTTGCAAGTAACACCTGCTTTGGATGAACGCATAAGCTGCCTGAAAAACCAATGGTTTTTGCGCGGCGCAAGGTTTCCTCAAAGAGCTCCAAATCGTGGTAATTTCCCAGCGAGCCAGGCAAGCCGTAGGCGGGAATACCCGCCGCGGCTCCAGCCAATGCAACCAACTGGGCGGGCATGGCCAGTGCATCAATGTCAGTACTGATACCCGCTTCGGCTGCAAAATCCTCGCCACCAAACACCATGGCGCTGACACGATCTGTGGCGCTGGCTATTTGCTCAGCGCGAAACATGCCCTTGGGACATTCGATCATCGGCAATAGTTGCAGTGTGGACAGTTCTTTGCCGCAAGACACCCAACACTGCTCTGCGGCTACTATTTGTTCAGGGTTGGAGACTTTGGGCAGGAGCAGAGAAGGTGCAAGAGTTTGGGGTATGGCTGCAATGTCCAGTGCGCCGCCATCGTCCAGGGCGTTGATACGTACCAGGACTTGTACGCCTTTGCTGTGTAAGGCTTCCAGCAATGAGCTAAGCGTGCTGCGTGCTGCTGGTCTATCTTTTGCCGCCACGCCATCTTCCAGATCGATGATGATGGCATCGGCGCCACGCTCGTGCGCGCGCTCTGCCATATCCAATCGAGACGCAGGTACAAACAGCAGTGATTTGAATTTCTTGGCGCTAATCATTGTTTCCCAATCCTGTGGTAACTGTTGTTGCCTGTTTCAAGAGTATGGCAGTGATGGGTGTTTAGCGTTCAGTTAAGGTCTTTGCCAAAGCATCGAGCAGCCACAAGAAACGACGCCTCATCCGTGTGCTTGGCAATACGCTCTGCAACATCCGCATCAAGGGTCAGTCCCCAGGTTTTAATCATCCCGGCCAGAATTAGATACATGCCGTGGATGGCGATCAAATCCATAATTTGGGCGTTGCTGTGATGCTGTTCCAGGCTTGTAAGTGTCTTGGCTTGGATACTGTGGTCGCGGGTGAGTTCATCCACTGCACGCAGGAGTGCGGCATCATCCGTTGGCCAGTGCTCGAGAGTATCAGGCTCGAGCACACGGTGTATTTCATCGATATCGATACCCAGTTTTAATGCTCTATCGACATGTGAGCCCCATTCATACCAGCTGTTCATATGCACGCCGACTCGAAGGATCAGCAGTTCTGCTTTGCGAAGGCCTAATGTACCGCCGGTGACAGAATGATTTCTAAACGTCCACCACGCGTTTAGCAGAGCTGGGTTATTGGCCATTAATTTGTGCACATTGATTGGCTTGCCGTTCATGTCGGCGGCTATTGCCGAAAGTTCCGGCGGCCATAGCGCTACATCGACGGGCTTTGGTCGTTGGTCTGATTCTCTCTGTGCAGACTTAAAATCCATAATAACCTTATAGGGTGCGCTTCCGGGACTCTACTTATTAACCGATCCCCCGCGAACCGTCTTGCCAATAGGGCTCGCGCAAAATCTTCTTTAATATCTTGCCAGAGGGATTGCGCGGTAACTCATCGATTAGCTTCAGCTGCCGGGGGATTTTGTAACCCGCGATCTTGTCGCGGCAGAACTCGACCAGCTGTTCGGCGGTAATATTGCCTTCGGGGGTGGTGACAATGAAGGCCAGCAATGCCTCACCGTACTTGTCGTCGGGTACACCAATTACCGCGACGTCTGCCACGGCGTCGTGTTTGGCAATCGCATTCTCAACTTCTACCGGGTAGATGTTTTCCCCGCCGCTGACCACCATGTCTTTGATGCGGTCCTTGAGATAGAGATAACCCTCCTCGTCGAGGTAGCCAGCGTCGCCCGTGTGTACCCAGCCGTCGGTGAGATTTTCAGCCGTAGCCTCCGGCAGATTGTGATAGTGCAGCATATTGGTATCAGACTTCAGCCATATCTCGCCGACTTCTCCCGCGGGCAGTTCATTGCCGTCGCCGCCGACGACCTTTGCCGCACCACCTACTGAAGGTCTGCCGCATGAGCGCAACAGTTCAGGGCGGCCCTCCAGGGCTTTACGGTGATCTTCCGGAGACAAATTCACGACTGTGCCGGTGGTTTCAGTCATACCGTACATCTGAATGAAGTCGCACTTGAATACTTCAAGCGCCTGACGCAAGACGGTTTCGGAGATTGGGGAGGCACCGTAATAAATTTGCTTGAGCTCGCTGAAATCGCGCTTTTCGATATCGGGAGTCTGCAAAACAAACATAATCATGGCGGGCACCATAAACACGCCGGTAACCGGATAGCGCTCAATATCGTCAAGCAGAGCGATAGGCTCGAAGGTTTTGTGCAAAATGGTGTGCTGCCCTGAGTACAATCCCATCACCATCGAGCCTGCACCGCCAATGTGGAACAGTGGCGCGCAGATGATACCGGCACTACCAGCATCTGGGCGCTGCGGCATGGCCAGGCTGTTCATTACCTGTAGAGTGATCAGGTTGTCGTGTGAACTGACTACGCCTTTCGGGTTTCCTGTTGTTCCGCTGGTATAAAGCTGAATCACCGGGTCGTGTCGATCCACTGTCTGCTCGGGCAAATCATCGGCAGCTGCTACAAGGTAATCATCCAGGTGATGGGTGTCTGCCAGGTTCTGGGTAACCAGGGTAATGTCACCGGGAATCTGCTCTCGCAGCGCGGTAAGTGTATCGGCCAGATCATCGAGTACCAGTAGTACCCGCACATTGGCATCCGTGATAATAAAGGCCAGCTCGGCAGGGGCCAGCCGGTAGTTTAAGGGCACTGCAACCGCGCCTATTCTACTCGCGGCAATCATAACCAGAAGGTGCTCAACGCTGTTTTCACCCAGAATGGCGACCCGCTCTCCCTTTTTGACTCCGCTTTGAAGCAGGGCGCAGGCCAGCTGAGTGGAGCGTGTATTAATTTCACCATAGCTATGGCTGATGTTTTCCTGGGTCAGGCAGGGCGCGTCCGGTGTGTTACGGGCGTAATACTCCAGAAAATGATGGACCAGCATTGGGTTCTCCTTATGAGCCGTTAGGCTGTTTTATTGGTATTGGTTTACTTTTCCATCATCCGGGCCATCAATACTTCCATCTCTGGAAGATTGAGTTCGCCATCTTTGTCTTCGTCGAGCAAACTCCATTTCCAGCCTATGGATTTTCGTAAGCGCTTGGGCATTTCTTCCTTTGACACCAGGCCGTTCATATCTTTATCCATAAACCCCATCCATTGAGCGGTTTCTGAGGTGAGATAGCTGTGCATGGGTTTAGCGGAAGTTTCATTGGTCCATGCGTAACTGACGGAGCCGTATAACATTTCATCTTCAGATTGCAGGCCCCAGGGTACGGTTCGCTGCGGGTCGGGATTTCCCGGGTTGTTGGTCGAATTGTCATAAATTGTTCGATGAATGATTTTGGTTCCCGCCGGTACCGGCTTCGGCTCGACCAAGGCGTAGGTCCGCTGCCAATTGAAATCGTAATTTGGCACGGACAATAGTGTTTCGACGCTACCGTCAGCGTAGACCAGCTCAAACGTGGAGCTGCGGCCACGATAATGAGAGTGAGGCACTAATGAGTAGATAACCGCATCGTCCCAGAATTCGAAATAGGCGGCCTCTTCATGTCGGGGGGTATTGGGTGGAATGCGCAATCGCGGGTTGAGGACCACCTGATTGCGCAGGAAGTTTGCGGGCGGCTTCTTGGCAAAATACAAACCTATTCGGGTGACATCCGTAGTGGCCTTACCGTAGGGCGTGTAGTGTATCTGAAGGAGATAGACGCCACCTTGGGGAACAAATACGCCGGTGCCCTCAGGCATATGGGCCGACTCATTGCCTGGTGCATAACCCATAATGTAGTTTTGAAATACGCTCTCGGCGTCATCTTTCGATGGCGCTGTATCCGCAGATCCCATCAACACGTGATGAACAGCCTGGGTGTCACCTGGAAGCACAGATGCTGCAACAACCCAGGCATCACGGTCCAGTGTATTTTTTATCACCGGGAACTCGTATTCGACAATACCGGTCGCCGGCACGTCAAAAGCTGGCACTTCCAGAATCAAATCAGGTTTGCCCAGCGCCCAATCGCTGGTGGGGGTGGGGACACTGGTTAACGGATCATCGCCTGCGCCACGCTGTGCACCTGCCTCAATCCAGGCGATCAGGGTTTTTGTTTCCTGGTCGCTCAGCCCACTGTCTCCCTGCCAGTGACCCAGTTCAGGATCAGCGTGCCAGGGTGGCATGCGTTTGGTGCGAATCACCTCACGTATCATCGGGGCAAAACCCTGAATCATGCGATATTCAGACATCGCCCAGGGAGCGATTCCACCTTCAGTATGACAGGTCACGCAGTTGTCGATGAGCATAGGTGCAATTGTCTCGCTGTAGCTGATCGTGGCACCCGGGTTGGGAAAATTGACGATGCAACCGGCAGAAGGCACACTCGAAACTGCAAGCTGTTTACCGCCGAGCATTGCATCCAGGGCGTCCGCGACGTAGTGCTTGTCTGCAGTTTTTTTCTGGCGCTCATAGTAGACACGATCATTTAACGCGCCGCGGTAGGTGATTTCTTTGGTCGTCGGGTCTATCACTAACACTTCGGCCGTGCGCGTAACATTTAACGATGGGCCGATAATTTGAGCCGTATCGACCAGTATTGGCATATCAATGCCCCATTCCTTTGCTTCGGCAGCTATGCTGGCGCGAGTGTCCTGCAAGTTGGAATTCAGCATCAGAAAGTGAACACCCTGGGATGCGTAGGTGTCTCGTAAGGCCTTGTAGTCGGGTAGCACCGAGCGAACAATCTGGCAACCGTTGCCGTGGATCATTACTACAATGGCGGTGGCCTCCTTGTCATAAAACAGCTCTTGCGCCTCGCCGTTTTGGTCTAGAAGTACGAAGTTTTCAACCTTGGCATGTGCTGCGGATGTATTGAATGCGAGGAGCGTCCCCAGTATCAGGGCAAACCAGCCGGTGTTATTGCAGATAAGCTTCATTGTAATTAGCCAAGTGATTGTGTTGAGCAGGGGATATTACAGCGAAATGGGGGATTATCATATTCTCTCATGTCTCGTAGCGATTGGTTCTTAATTCGCCACCCTCGGTGGTGTAAGCCTCATTCGGTTGGAACCCCACGCCCTTATGAGGCTTACGGCTTATCTGGACTAAGTCTCTCCGCTAAAAAGGTAATCAACATACGTACTTTGGTCGACAAATGTCGATTTGAGGGATAAACCGCCCAAATGCCTTCCATGCTTTGGCACTGCTGATTCAGTACGGTGACTAATTCGCCCGCTTCAATAAATTTGCCAACATAGTAGTCCGGTAGTTGAACAAGCCCGAGCCCCTTCAGGGCAGCGTCGCGCAGGGCAGGGCCACTATTGCAGCGCAAATTACCTTTTACCTTGAGGTTTTTCTGTTTGCCGCCTTCGTCGAATCGCCAATAATCCAGTGTGCCGAGAAGGCAGTTGTGATTGTCCAGTTCTGACAAGGTGTGCGGCTGGCCGTATCGGCTGAGGTAATCGGGTGAGGCGCAAACATACTGCTTTCGGTCGGCAAGTTTCTTGGCTACCAAAGTTGAGTCTTCCAATACCCCCAGCCGAATGGCCAGGTCGAAACCACTTTCTATGAGATCCAGTTGCTGGTTGCTCAGTAGCATCTCGATTTTCAAGTCTGGATGCTCAAGTGCGAAATCATTGATCAGTGGTGCAATGAATTTGTCTCCGTAAGACAGGGGAGCTGTGATTTTCAGTTTGCCGGTGGGTTTTTTTTGCAGGTTGCTTATGGCTCGTTCGGCATCTTCCAGGCCATCAAGCACTTGCCTGCAGTGGTGGTAAAAAACACGGCCTTCCTGCGTTGCTGAGACCTTACGGGTGGTGCGATGAAAGAGTTTAGTGGCAAGGCGGTTTTCCAGAGCCTGGATCTGCCGGCTGATATTGGCTACCGAGGAGTCCAGGCGTTTAGCGGCTGCCGTGAAGCTTTCTGTTTCAGCGACGGCGACAAATTCTGTAACCCCTTCCCAATTTGCCATTATTACACCTGAGTAATAGTAAGTTGTTGTATTCCTATATTATCATTTTTCAATAAACAATTATAATGCTGAATCAGATTTACCACTCATCACCCAAGGGAGACATATCATGATCAAATCAAAGGCGGCAGTTGCCTGGGGGCCAGGCCAACCACTGGTTATTGAGGAAATTGATGTAATGCCACCGCAGGCAGGTGAGGTCCGTGTCCGGATACTGGCCAGTGGCGTCTGCCACACGGATGCGTTTACCTTGTCCGGAGATGATCCTGAGGGAATTTTTCCCTGCGTGCTTGGGCATGAAGGTGGCGGCATTGTCGAATCCATCGGCGAAGGTGTTACTAGCGTGAAGATTGGTGATCATGTTATCCCGCTGTACACGCCCGAATGTGGCGAATGTAAGTTTTGTCTGTCCGGTAAAACCAACCTCTGTCAAAAAATCCGTGAAACCCAGGGTAAGGGCTTGATGCCAGACGGTACTACCCGTTTTTCTAAAGATGGCGACCCCATCTATCACTACATGGGTTGTTCAACTTTTTCTGAATACACAGTTTTACCCGAAATCTCTTTGGCAAAAGTCAGTAAGGATGCGCCACTGGAGGAAGTTTGCTTGCTCGGTTGTGGTGTCACTACCGGAATGGGGGCGGTGATGAACACTGCAAAAGTGCAGCCGGGCGATACGGTTGCTATTTTTGGTATCGGTGGCATCGGCCTGGCAGCGATCATCGGCGCGACGATGGTCAAGGCGAGTCGCATTATTGCTATCGATATTAATGAATCCAAATTCGACCTGGCGAAGACGCTGGGGGCCACCGACTGCATTAATCCCAGTGACTACGATAAGCCTATTCAGGACGTCATTGTTGAAATGACTGATGGCGGTGTGGACTACTCATTTGAATGTATTGGAAATGTGAATGTCATGCGCTCTGCACTTGAGTGCTGCCATAAAGGTTGGGGAGAGTCGGTGATCATTGGTGTTGCCGGTGCAGGTCAGGAAATCAGCACGCGTCCATTCCAGTTGGTAACCGGTAGAGTCTGGCGCGGAACGGCCTTCGGTGGTGTTAAGGGACGTTCGGAATTGCCTGAAATCGTTGAGCGCTATATGGCGGGCGAATTTAAGTTAGATGATTTTATTACTCATACCATGGGCCTCGACGAGATCAATAACGCCTTTGATTTGATGCACGAGGGCAAGAGTATTCGCTCAGTTGTTCATTTTGACAAATAGCGATTACGCAATGATTCGTATAGGAATTTTTTTACCATGAATGCTGAAAACATCAGTAGCAATAAGAGCTTTGGGGGCTGGAATAAACAGTATAGCCATTTCTCCGAGGTGCTTAATTGCCAAATGCGTTTTGCGATTTATCTGCCGCCACAGGCGTCAACGGGGCAAAAGGTACCGGTGCTATATTGGTTGTCGGGGCTGACCTGCACCGATGAAAACTTTATGCATAAAGCGGGTGCTCAGCGGATAGCGGCGGAGCTGGGTATCGCTATAGTAGCGCCTGATACCAGCCCTAGGGGAGAGGGAGTGCCGGATGACGAGGACGCAGCCTATGATTTTGGTTTGGGGGCAGGTTTTTATGTGAACGCCACTCAGGCACCCTGGAGCAAGCACTATCAAATGTATGACTATGTGGTGCAAGAGTTACCCGCACTCATCGAGTCAATGTTTCCTGTCAGTGACCAGCGCGCGATCAGTGGTCACTCCATGGGAGGTCACGGGGCTTTGGTTGTAGCGTTAAAAAATGCTGAGCGCTATTCCTCTGTGTCGGCCTTTAGTCCCATTTGTAATCCAGTAAATTGCCCCTGGGGGCAAAAAGCGCTGGGGAATTACCTGGGCGATGATCGTCAAAGTTGGGCGCAGTACGATGCCAGTGAATTGATGAAGGTCAGTGAGTTGCATGTACCGGCGTTGGTTGATCAGGGCGGTGCCGATGACTTTTTGCTTGTGCAACTGAAGCCCGAGGTTTTAGAGGCGGCCGCCAAAGTGAGCGCTTATCCTCTCGAATTGCGACTGCAAGAAGGTTATGACCACAGCTACTTTTTTATCGAGAGTTTTATCGAGGATCACCTGCGATTTCATGCCGCGAACTTGAAAGGCAAAAATTGATTTTGTCCACTTCGGTCCAGGAATGGCCTGCTTGTCGCTCGCACTAATATACGCACGTTCGGAAAACTATTGCATCGGTCGCGACGGCGCTTTGCCATGGCGGTTGCCGGATGAGTTCAAGCACTTTAGTGCCGTTACAATGGGAGCTGCGATTGTTATGGGCCGGAAGACCTATGAGGATCATTGCTGCGAGCTCCCCGGGCGCCTGAATATTGTGATCACTCGCCAGGAAGCCTTGCCGCTCGCGCAGGGCGTAGTCCGTGCTGACTCTCTGCAAGAAGCGATCGCCTTTGCAGAACATAATCGCGATCATATATTCGTTATCGGGGGGGCTGGCTTTTTGCGCGATACATTGCCCGTGGCGGACACCGTCTACGAGACCGTGGTTCACGCCGAACTCCAGGGTGATACCTTCGTCGACGCTTTCGATTTCGAGGGGTGGTCCAGTGATCTTATTGAGAAACACGCCGCTGACACCAAGCACCAGTATGCGTTCTCTATCTACCGGCACCATCGGTCCATACAAGACCGCAAATCTTCATGATGTAACTGCAGGTTATTACTAGCCCTATTGTTATCTTGGATTTCTTTTTGTCCAAAGAAAAAATTCAAGTAATAGCATCCCTAAAACCAGATCGATCATTGCTGCAGGTATGACAATAAAGGGAATGTCTCCAGTTGACGCCCGAAAGACGGAGAATACGAATGCAAGTATTCCTCCGGCTGCACCGACTGCCGCTATAGCATGGTTCCGAGTGACATCTAGCGAAACCCACCAAAACGCAAATCCAAAGAGAAAAATCGGAAGAAGCGCCATATCCAGTAAGAAGTCTGGCTCAACTCGAGGCAGGATACTTCGGAAAAACGTTTCATCAACGGCGTTTCCCAGGAACGCCGCAGTTGATATTAGCCAGCTCCAAATTGCAGCCGTTCGAAAAAGAATTTTGTAGTATTTTTCTCTGCGCACTACATTGCCAGACATGACGGCCAACAGCGAATGCCAGGGAGCGGTCTATACAGAACCCCTTCCGGATGTTCAAAATGGCCGTAGCTAGAATTTTTTGGCAAATCAACCTCCTTACGATTCAGATGGCGCAATAGTACTATGGTACTCTTTGTCCCTCTGCTTACAAACTTGGAGATAATTTATGATTCAACGGATTCTGGGCGCTCTGCTCTGTGTGTTTGCAATGCTGTCCTGGGCGGAAGAAGACATTTCGCTAGCTACGGGCCAGTCGCTGGTCATCAGTTCCGGTGTGAATGGAGGAGGGTACTGGAGCGCGGCTTCGCGACTACAGGCAGTTGCTGAGGGCAAGGGAGTCCGGGTCGAAAATATTGCAAGCGCCGGCTCGTTGGCCAACCTTGAGGCACTGGCTGACCCGGGCAGTCCGGTGAACCTAGCTTTTGCACAGGCTGATGCGGTGGAATATTTCCTCTCTGACAACCCCGGCGCTAGAGCGCAAATCAGTAGCCTGGAGAATATCGGCCAGGAGTGTGTATTTATCATTACTGCTGCGAAAAGCAACTATCGCACTGACATCGACCTGCAAAAATCCAAGGCCTTTCGTTTGGGTATTGCCAGTCACACTAGCGGTGTCGCGGTCACTTTCAACTACATGACTCGCCGGCTACCCGAATTAAGCACCGTAGAGGTCGTCTATGGTGATGCCGCCTCGTCTATCGAAAATTTGCATGCTCCTGCAGCTTCATTAGATGCCGTGATGGTTGTGCATCGACCGAGGGAGCATTCCCGAGAAGTGGATCTCGCACTTGGTGACCCCGAACGCTATCGCTTTCTGGAAGTTGGCGACAATCGCCTGACTGGAAGATCGGACCGTGGCCAAGCAGTGTATCGGAGCATGAAACTGGCGATGCCTGCGCAAGGTTACCAGCGGTCCACTACTGTGAATACCATTTGTGTAAAAGGACTGCTGCTGGCCAACCGAGAAAAACTAATACCCAAACAGGAGAGCGTGTTGGCCGATATTGTGGATTCCCACTGGATGGAGGTGTACGCCACGCAGTAGTCCGGCGGGATTCAGGGTAAATGTTCCTGCTCCCACCAGTACTCAACTGATTATTCTTCAGCGCCCCGACTACAGCCGTTTCCAGAGGCTCCCAAGCAGCTTTGGAAATCAGGCCTCATCTGATATTTTCTAGATGTATTCGAGTGTTATTTCGCTCTCATAGTGAGAGAGCTCTTCCTCGATATACGCGACGAAACGATCATCCAACCAACTTTTTCTTGTATTGAAATAGGCGTTGACCCCCGAGATGGATAGCATATCGAGCATGAACGCACGGTTCGAGTGCCATGCGCCTTCGTCGTAGTCACCATCTTTCCAGTGGAAATATGCGTCCTCCCACCCACGTAAAAGACGAAGCAAAAAAGACCCGAAACGAAGTCTGTCCTCAGCACTAAGGGACTCTTGATTATGGAACCCAGTAATCATTACTGATGCAAAGTCCTGATTTTGAAGCGTCGCCAGGCTATTCGACACTGCTTCAGTATGCTGTGACCGAGTCGACGCTCGAATGCTCCTGGTGTTCTGTTTGAGTTGAACAGTAAGAAAGATCAATGTAATGACAACGGCAATCGCTCCAACGAGTTCGCCGATTGAGCCAACTGCATCCCAGTTCATTGATTACTCCAATACACTTAGCGGTACATAATGGGAAATATGCGCATTGTTGCCATTTCCACCAAGGTCGCCTTTGAGTAAACAGCAGGCCCTTGTCACATGATAGTTCAAATGTGAGCTAATAGGTGTGAGTTCAATCCGTCGACGCAACACTATAGTCTCTTGGCAAAGGGAAGGTACGAAGTACGCTGATAATTTGAAGCACTAAAATTTACTATGCTAGCCTTGGGTATATCTCGCCGTATTTTTTTACTTGGCCGTCAGCCACCCACTTTTTGTAAAGAGTTTGTAAGCCAAAAAGATCAGGGGTGCTGAACATTAACCGGAACTGGCCATCCCCGTTGTAGATAACTTCATTGATGCCAAAGTAGTCATAGCGACCGCCCTCTGGCGGTAAGTACTCGTCCTCTGTCCGTTGCAATCCAGACACTGTGGTTTGGAACGATTTCTTGCCAAAAGGATGTCAAAAACTCTTTATAGGATACTCGATCATGGAATAGGCTGAATGTTGCGTTGCCACCTCTTTCATCAACCGAGAGCATACTAGCCATAGCCTCATGGTCATCGACATCTACAGCGTACCGATATTTTCTGAATGCTGCTTCGACCTCTCCTTGTGGCCATACCTTTGCCGCTGCACCGATATCAGCTTGGGAGTAGAAGTTCTCTTGTGTATAAATCTTGTATGCCACAACTCGGAGCTCTCAGGCTGGGTGTTGCACTTCACAGCGAATTCATTGGAGAGGGTCTATTGAATAACAACAACGCAAAAACTAAAGCACCGGCAGTGGCGGTCAGCAAAGTGGATTGTCGCAGCCGGCCAGCGGAAATGCCCAGCCATAGGCCGCTGAGAATGATGAACAGAAGTCCAACAGCAAAGGCTTTCTGAAAGGTTTTGAATGCGGAGGGACCGTGTCCCTTGTG
>JBALVT010000071.1:0-19074 GCA_036961345.1 Halioglobus sp. | reverse complement strand
GGTTATTCCTCACGGACTGGCCTGGGGCACCACCAACCCGATCACTGGAGATTTCAAGAGCCAGATGGATCAGCACGATCAGCGCTACCAGAAGCTGCTGGAGGTATATTCCGGGCATGGCAGCTCGGAGGTTTTTGATAATCATGAGCGGATTGGTACCGATGCAAGTGGCAATCTGTATTGCCCTCAGGCTACGGAAAACTTTACGCCCTGCTGTCAGCAGGCGGAAAAAATCACTCGCAGCCGCTGTGATCATAGCGCCTCTGCCTTGTGCCAGGAGCAGGTGGATTCGGTAGTGACAGAGTTTCTGGCCAAGGGTGCCGGCAGCGGGCGCAAAGTTGTGAGCGATACTCAGGTGGAGGATTGGGAGGGCTGTGGCCAATTGCAGAACAATTTTCAACCGAGCTCCATGTACGTTTCCAAACTTTCGGCGCAGTACAATCTCGCCCTGGGTTTTGATGAAAACGGAGCGCCTAAGCGGGCGAAGATGGGCTTGATTGGCTCCAGTGATGGCCATCAGGCGCGGCCGGGTAGTAGTTACAAGGAGACAAATCGTTTGCTGCGAACTGATCACAAGGATAGCGGTCGCGGTGGGATGTCAGCCGACTTTTACAAGGCCGATAAGGAATCCGGAGCCTTTTATTACACCGGCGGCCTGGTTGCAGTGCATGCGACCGGCAGAGACCGCGACGCGATATGGAAAGCACTGGATAACCGCAATGTCTACGCCACGTCGGGCGATCGTATGCTGGTCTGGTTTGATTTGCTCAATGGCCCCAACGGTCTCGTGCCTATGGGCAGCGAGGTGATCCAGCAGGACTCTCCAAAATTCAGGGTGAAGGCGATGGGTGCACTCGAGCAAAAACCGGGCTGCCCTGACTACGCCACTGAAGCACTGGGTAGTAACCGCATCGATACGCTTTGCGGGGGTGAGTGCTATAACCCGGCAGATACCCGCAAGCCGATTGAACGGATCGAGATTGTCCGTATCCAGCCCCAGATCAGGCCCGATGAAAAAATCCCGCCACTGATAGAAAACCAGTGGAAGGTCTTTGACTGTCCCGCTGATGGCCAGGGCTGTACGGTTGAATTTGATGATCCGGATTACGTCGATAGTGGCCGGCCAACGCTATATTACGCACGCGTCATTCAACAGGCTGAGCCCCTGATAGGTGGCGACCCCTTTGGTTGCGAATACGATGCGCAGGGCCAATGTGCAAAACGTAACTACTGTATTGGCGAAAATGCTACGCCTGAGAAAGACTGTCTGGCATTGGCAGAGCCAAGGGCCTGGTCCTCACCGATTTTTCTGGAACGACCTTAGGGACATTTGACTATGAAATTTTTTGCCACTGTATGGCTGTGTCTGTTTTATACCCAGGTATATGCAGCGCAGGAACGCCCTAACATTCTGTTGCTCATGGCTGAGGATATGAGTGCCCGGGTGGGTGCCTTTGGTGATACTGTCGCGGTAACGCCAACTCTGGATGCATTGGCGAAGCAGGGAGTTATGTATCCCAATACCTTTACCACCGCAGGTGTGTGCGCGCCCAGTCGGGCTGGCCATATTTTGGGCATGCACCAAATTTCCACCGGCGGCCAACATATGCGGGCCGGCGCGGGCCCGGAAGGTGGCTACTTTGCGGTACCTCCGGCCGAGGTAAAAGCTTATCCAGAGCTGTTGCGCGCCGCGGGTTATTACACCTATACCGATCAAAAGCTCGATTACCAGTTCAGCTCTGTATATCCCGGCAGTGGCCCGTTTACCATTTGGGATGATGAAGGCGCTGCCAATCCCGACTGGCGAGGCCGGGCGGAGGGGCAGCCTTTTTTCGGCTTTCGCAATTTTTTGATTACCCACGAAAGCGGTGTATTCAGACCTTTGGGAAGCATGCCTAACAGCGCTATGCATTTTGTGATGCAGGTGATGCGCTGGTGGAAGACTGAGGGAACGCCAGCGGAGGTAGTGAATCCACAGGACTTATTAATTCCCCCGTACTATCCGGACACCGACACTGTGCGAGGGGACCTCGCCCGTCACTACAACAATATTACGCAGATGGATGAAGAAGTTGCCCAGATTCTTGGGCTGCTGGAATCTGATGGGCTGGCCGAATCTACTATCGTAATCTGGACAACAGACCACGGCGATGGGTTGCCCAGAGCCAAGCGCGAGTTGTTTGATTCTGGCATCAAGGTGCCGATGATTATACGTTGGCCCGAAGCGTATCGGCCTGCGGGCGTCGCACCAGGCACGATGGACACTCGCCTGATTAGTTTCGTAGACCTGGCCCCAACCATTCTCAAACTGGCGGGGGTAGGCGTGCCGCGCTATCAGCAAGGCCAGGATTTTGCCTCACCTACTGCACCCCAGCGGCAGTATATTTACGCGTCTCGCGACAGGATAGATGAAGTGCCAGATCGCCAGCGAGCGATCAGGGATGAGCGCTATAAGTACATCCGCAGCTGGCAGCCGCAGCAGATCGGGGGGCACGAATTGGCCTATCGGGACAATATCGACATGATGCGTGAAATGCGTGAACTCTATCAAGCGGGAAAGCTTGATGCCTCCCAGGGCCAATGGTTTGAAGCCCCCGGCGAAGTGCGCCTATTTGATCTCAATTCTGATCCTTTCGAGCTGAACGACCTGAGTCGCGATCCAGATTATCAGCTTCCACTGCAACGTCTTCGAGCAGCGCTGGACAACAGGCTTTTGGAAATTGGAGATTTAAGCGAAGAGTCCGAGGCTGATATGGCTGAGCGTTTTGAACCCGGCGGCGAACGTTTCGTCACATCAGCGCCGAATATCCGTTTGCTTGAGGGCAAGCTGCATGTGCAAGCCCCTGATATGGGCAGTTCAATTGGCTATCGTATTAACGGCGGCGCGTGGCAACTCTACTCCAACGCTATAACGATAGCACCCGAAGATAAGGTGGATGCAAAAGCCGTTCGCTATGGCTGGGAAGAAAGTGAGTTGGTTAGCTGGTCGGGTGGCAAATAAATTCCCTGTGCCCGGTGGTAACATTTTTTCCGGACATGATACAGTTAACCTGAATTTTCAGGAGAACTGTTTAAGTGAGCAATCTACCCAATTACTCCGACATCGCTGTTCAGATGACGGGTCACGTAGCCGTTGTCGAGATGCAGCGCCCCCCGCATAATTTTTTTGATCAGGCACTCATCGCGCAGTTAGCGGATGTCTTTGAAGCGCTGGATAACGACGCGCATTGTCGCGCACTGGTACTTTGCGCCCAGGGCAAGTCATTCTGCGCCGGTGCCAATTTTGATGACGGTTCGGGGCAAGCCATAATCGGCGGCGGTGAAAACCGTCACCTGTACGATGAAGCTCTCAGGCTCTTCAGTACCAAAAAACCCATTGTCGGCGCCATTCAGGGCGCTGCCGTGGGTGGTGGTCTGGGGCTGGCACTGGTTCCGGATTTTCGAGTGGGCTGCTCCGAATCCCGATTCTGTTCCAACTTCACACTGTTAGGTTTTCATCCGGGCTTCGGTTTGACTCACACCTTGCCTGCGCTTATTGGACAGCAAAAAGCCAACTTACTGATGTATACGGGGCGACGGATAAAGGGCGAAGAGGCGCTGGATATCGGTTTACTTGACGAGCTGGTTCCTGCTGATCAATTGCGTGTGGCGGCGATCACCCTCGCTCAGGAGATAGCGACTGCTTCGCCGCTCGGCGTGATGGAAACACGCGCCACTTCTCGGAGGGGGATTATAGAGAAGATCAAGTTGGCGACTGACCATGAAAAGGAAGTTCAGAATGAGTTGCGGATGACGACGGACTTCCTGGAGGGCATCGCTGCGAGCTCAGAGCGAAGAACTCCGGACTTCAAAGGAATGTAGGTCGAAGACAATGTGTCATCAGGTAAAGCAATACTATGTTTAATTTCGCCCCACTCGAAATGCCCAGTGAAATCGCTGCCTTACGCAAACAGGTCAGAGCATTTCTTGATGAGGAACTCTCTTCCATGAGCGGTGTGGCTCGTGCGCGCAGTTGGTCTGGCTTTGATGCACAGTTCAGTCGTGCCCTGGGCGAACAGGGCTGGATCGGGATGATGTGGCCTAGCGAGTTCGGTGGCCGCGAATGCAGCGCCATAGAACGTTATGTGGTGATAGAAGAACTTCTGGCCGCCGGAGCTCCGGTTGCCGCTCACTGGATAGCGGATCGGCAAAGTGGTGCGCAATTGCTGCGTTATGGCAATCAGACTTTGATTGAACGATATCTTCCGGCCATTGCCCGTGGTGAGCTGTTCTTTTGTATTGGCATGAGCGAGCCCAATGCAGGCTCAGATTTGGCGGCTATTAGAACCACAGCCACCCGGGTAGAGGGCGGATGGAAGATCAGCGGTAGTAAATTGTGGACCACGCATGTTCAAAAGTCGCACATGATGATTGCGTTAGTGCGAACCAGCCCCGTGGATAAGAATAATCGCCATGGCGGTATGAGCCAATTTGTGATTGATCTTGCGACTCCCGGCATTGAAGTTCGCGGCATACTCGATCATCAGGGAGAGAGCCATTTTGGCGAGGTGTTTCTCAATGACGTCGTCGTGGCTGAAGAAATGTTATTGGGTGTTGAAGGTGAGGGTTGGCAGCAGGTCAACGCAGAGCTGGCACTGGAGCGAAGCGGGCCGGAACGCTATATGAGCAGCTATCAATTGATCGAGGAGCTAATTGCCGCCGTCGGGGAGGAGCCTTCTGAGCTGGTGATCAACATGCTCGGAGAAATTACGGCGCAGCTGTGGACACTGCGCCAAATGTCGATGTCGGTGGCCGGCCAGCTGTCGCGCGGTGGAAATCCGACACTTGAAGCGACCATTGTCAAAGACCTTGGCGCTTGTTTTGAACAAAAACTGCCGGCGATGGTTCAGGCCGTGCTAGGGGATGACATAGACAGCCCTCGCGAGGGCAGCCTTCAGCAGGTGTTGAGTTATCTTCTGCGAGCCAGTCCGGCCTTTTCACTCAGAGGTGGAACCCGGGAAATATTACGGGGAATAATCGCGAAAGGGCTGGGTTTAAGATGACTGAACAAAGAGCGATGCTCGCCGACAGTAGCGATCGCCTGTTTGGTGAATTGATGCTCTCAAGTATTCCAGCCCCTGCCGGGAGCGATTTTTCTACCCCTTGGCGGCGTATTGAAGACCTTGGGCTTCTCAATCTATTTCAGTCGGAAAGTGCGGGTGGTTTTGACGGTAGCTGGGCCGATGCCGAAGTGGTATTTGCCCTTTTGGGATTACATGGGCTGCCGATGCCAGTGGGGGAGACCATCATTGCTCGAAAATTTCTTGGCGAGGCCAGCCTAAACTCGCCAAGTGGCATTATTACACTCGCGATCTGTCCCCGCATGACTCTAGATACGAATGCGGAAGGCAGTGTGCAGTTTAGCGGATCACTGGCGGGCGTTCCGTGGGGTGCGCGCTCTCAATACGTGCTGGTAGCATGCTGTGTTGATGGTCGCGATCATTTGGTGCTGCTGTCCAGCGACCGGGCGGTAAACATCGAGAAATTGCAAAACGAGGCCTTTGAGCCAAGAGATACGATGCATTTTGAGCATGCATGCGTGGAGGCCTGTGTAGAGTTTCCGGGCGCCAGGGAGAATCTGTTCGCACAGGCAGCTTTTTTGCGGACTTCACAAATCAGCGGAGCAATCGAAGCGATTCTTTCACTGACCCTTGATTACACCAGTCAGCGTGAGCAATTTGGTCGTCCACTGAATAAATTCCAGGCTCTGCAGCATCAGTTGGCGCTGTTGGCCGAGGAGGCCGCTGCGGTGAAATGCGCGGCAATGGCAGCGGCGCTCGCGGCAGATAAAGGGGATGCGAAGTTTGAAATAGCAGCGGCAAAATTACGAGCGAATCAAGCGGTAGGAGAGGCTACTTCTATCGCACACCAAACTCACGGTGCGATCGGGTTTACACGGGAACATCAGCTGCACCGCTGGACACAGCGGATGTGGAGCTGGCGCACAGAATTTGGGAACGACCGCTACTGGTCCAATACACTTGGCAAATTGGTGCTAGCGGAGGGGGCCGATAAGTTTTGGAGTAATCTTACCTCTAGGTCCGACACCTGAATGTGTTTATGCAGTGGAATGTTGCCTCTCGTCTTGACTCTGTAGATGACACCTGGCGGCAATGTTATCGTTTTGTCACTGGATTGGTTTTGAAATAATCTATAGTCTGTAGCGCATTCTCACAACTACAATACTAATTGGAGTTAGCAATGCCAGCATTTTATAAAGAGTGGTTCTACAAAACCAAACTTTCACTCATGGGCCGGGTAATCACCAAGCCCCAGCCCAAGCCATTGGTCTTTGTCGGCGCTGATTCAAGCCTGCAGCTTTGTAAAACGATTTCGCAATTTGGCGCACGGCGTATTCTGATTGTCACTGACAAACCTCTGGTTGAGCTGGGAGTGCTCAGCGGAACCCTGTCTGCACTGAGCGCGCAGGGTGTTGAAACACATGTTTATGACGGCGTATTACCAGACCCCACACAGAAAGTGGTGGATGATGGGATCGCTGTGCTTAGGCAAAATAACTGCGACAGTGTGTTGGCGATCGGCGGTGGTTCGTCAATCGACGCAGCCAAAGTGATTGCCTTGGCTGGCGCTAATGATTGCCTGGCTGCGGATTGCATAGGGGCGAGCAAGTGCGCGTTGCCAAGTTTGCCCTTTTTTGTTATTCCCACCACTGCCGGTACGGGCTCGGAAGGCACTTTTATTGCGGTGGTCTCAGACAACGAAACCCATCAAAAAAATGCCGTTATCGATCCATCGCTGATTCCTAAAGCCGCGGCTCTTGACCCTGTGCTTATGCAGGGTTTGCCCCCACATATTACAGCGGCCACCGGCATGGACGCGCTCACACACGCAATTGAGTCCTATATTGGTCTTTGGGAAACACAAGAAACAAATTATTACGGCTTGGCATCAGCCAAACTGGTTTTTGAAAACCTGGCAGTTGCCTGCAGCGATGGCAAAAACTTGGCTGCCCGAGAGGGTATGGCCCTGGCATCATTCTACGGTGGTCTGGCGATTACCAATGCTCTGGTGGGCTATGTACACGCCATTTCTCACAATCTTGGGGCGATGTATGGTGTTCCGCACGGGCTTGGCAATGCAATGGTATTGCCGCATGTGCTGGAGCTATTGAAGGATGTGTCTGCCAAGAAGCTCGGTGAAATTGCGGTGCACTCGGGGCTGGGTGATAGCACTGAGTCAGATGCAGCACTGGCGCAAAAGGTAATCGACAAAGTCTGGGCGCTGAATGCGGAAATAGGTATTCCCAAAACAACAGATGTTATAAAGGCAGAAGATATAGAGAGCCTTGTTGATGCAGCGCTGGCAGAGGGTAGCGCCTATCCCACGCCACGGTTTTTTGAACGCGATGAGACTCGTGACTTAATCCAGCGCTTGTGTACTACCGCGTAGTTGATTCCCCAGCGCTCTGGTTCCATGGCCGAGTAGGCCAGGGCTTCGGCGTTGATTTCAAATCGGTTATTTGTGGTCAAAATAGGGTCTCTCTCGGCCTTACCCCTCTCGGTGTATAGGCTGCCTGTGAGTAGCTGTATACACTGCCCAATATATTCCAAATAGAGAATCACCATGCCTCGTAATTTCGACATGCTTGACGCCGCTGTAATGGGTAACGAAAAAACCATGTATGAACTCTTTCGTCACCTACGTGAAGAAGACCCGGTGAGCCTGGTTGAACATCCGGATTTTGAGCCATTTTGGGCCCTGACCAAACATGAGGATATAAAGTACGTCAGCCAGAACAATACCGCTTTCATTAACAACCCGCGCACGGTGTTAATCCAGCGGGAGTTCGAAGAGGCGCTGCTCGGAAAGTTTGGTACTCGCAATGGCCTGGAAACATTAATACATATGGACAATCCGAAACATAGAAAGCTTCGGAATGTTACGCGAGATTGGTTTAAACCTGGTCCGATTGATGGCCTAAGGGATGATATCCAGGCGATTTCAAAAGATTATGTTGATAAAATGGAAAGTATGGGCGGGCATTGTGATTTTGTAAAAGACATCGCTTTGCTGTATCCGCTGCGCGTTATTATGTCCATTATCGGAGTCGCCCCTGAAGAGGAGGGGATGATGCTTAAATTGACCCAGGAATTGTTCGGTGGACAGGACCCCACACAATCCCGCGGCGACAACGTCGATGACGGCCTAGGAGTATTGATGGATTTCTTCGCTTACTTCACCGAAGTGGTTGAGGACAGAAAAAAGAATCCAACAGACGATTTGGCTTCTGTACTTGCCAATGCTCTGGTCGATGGTGAGCCGATGGAGGCTCTTGATCAGATCAGCTATTTTATTATTACCGCAACGGCTGGTCACGATACTACCTCAGCGACCATTAGTGGCGGTATGAAAGCGCTACTTGAGCATCCAGACCAACTGGCGAAATTGCGGGACAACCCGGACCTGGCAAAGTCTGCCGCAAGGGAGATGATGCGCTGGGTATCGCCTGTTCGGCATATGATGCGCACCACGACTGAGGAGTTTGAGTTGCGTGGAAAAACCTTGAAGGCCGGTGATAGTCTGTGCCTTTGGTACCCCGCTGCCAATCGTGACGGAGAGGCAATTGACGATCCGGATACCTTCAATATCGAACGGGATAACCGCAATCAATTGGCGTTCGGTTTCGGTGGGCATATGTGCCTGGGTCAGCATCTGGCCATACTCGAGGTGGAAATGTTTTTTCAAGAACTGTTGCCTCGTCTCGAGCACATCGAATTGGCGTCAGATCCTGACTGGGTGCAGGCAATATTTGTCGGCGGTCTGAAATCGATGCCGGTAAATTACGCTTTCAAATAAGCTATTGCGTGATCGTTAACGTAGGGTTTTCTCTGCGCAGGTGGTAAAAAAACACCTTTGTTCAATTTGTGGTGGCCAATACTACTATTTTCCCTAACAATGCTAAGCGTAGAGAGTATGTCTCTTCGCTTCGTTAGTTTCAGCGCTCACCGTCTGGAAGCTGAAATACCAGGGATTATTGGATGCTGACGCAAAAAATTAGCAATTTGGTGCTGTTACTCGCAATGCTCGCTGGGTTGGCCATTAGTGCCTTTGTCGCGGTCAGAGAGTTTTCAGTGGCCCTTGACCGGGTGATCGAAAGTAGTGTTATGCGTGTGCGAAGCCAACCTGCGTTGCCCATCCAATTGGCCCGACACAATGAAGAGCGTCTACAGAAACACCTGCAGGAATATCTGTCGCCAGAACCCGTATTGTATAGCGTGTTATACAATGCCACTGGAACGCTTCTTCTAAAGCAATATCGCAGCGGCGCTATTCAGCCCCTGGCTTCATTTGATTATCTTCGTTCTGGCAGTGGCCCCGCTCAAATCAGCTCGGGGCTGCGGACGATGCAGCAGGCTATTGGTCACGGTGAGGGCGCCCGGACTGGTTTTCTGGTTCGTATTATTAGTCTTTTCCCGGCGCGCATCACTGATGTCACGGTACCTATTCTTTCAGTTGTAAATCCGCTGGAGAGTTCGGTGTCACGAACTGCGGTATCGGACGCCCTACTCGAAGGGGGTGCAGTTGATAGTGTCTACGTCGTTGGTTTTATCAATATTGGCATCAGCCATCCACATGTCTGGCAGTCAATTGCCCAGGTGATTTGGCGAACCATGCTGGTATGCCTTCTCTATATTTTGATGTGTGTTGTTGTGGCAAGGTATTACGGGAATCGCATTACCGGCCCGCTTTCGCGTCTGGCAACCATGGCCGAAGAGGCAGCGGCGGGAACACTGGATACCCAGGTGCAGTTTAAGGCCAGTGGCGAGGCGCGGCATATCGCCAATATGCTCAATACAATTATTGCAGAGCTCAATACTCACAGAGCGAATATAAATGTTGATCATCAACTGCTTAGCCTGAAAGTCCAGGAGCGCACAGACCAGCAGTCTGAGCGCAGCCAAGCCTTGGACAAGGCTGTTGATGAGGTTTCGCGGACCAAGGAAGACCTGCACCGCATGGCTTATTTCGATAGTCTTACTGGTCTGCCCAATCGACGCCTGTTTACCGAACAACTGCAGCTTGTACTGAGTCTAGCGGCTCGTAGCAACCAGTTTTTGGCGCTGTTGTTTCTCGATCTGGACAATTTTAAACGAATCAATGACTCGCTGGGCCATAGTGCCGGTGACTTGTTGCTGCGCGAGGTCGGTATTAGGCTTTCGAATTGTATGCGCGATAGTGATGTTTTGGCCCACTTTGATAACAACCGCGAGAAGATAGGTGTGTCTCGTTTGGGCGGCGATGAATTTACAATAGTATTGAACCAGATAGAAAGTCAGGAAGCCGCTGGTTTTGTCGCCCAGCGAATGCTTGATGCCATGTCCTCCCCCATGATTATTGATGGCCACGAGTTGGTAATTACGCCGAGTATTGGCATCGCAATAGGTCCCAAAGATGCCGAGGATGTTGAAGGATTGCTCAAGGCCGCTGATACCGCGATGTATCATGCAAAAAAGTCCGGTAAAAACAATTACCTGTTTTACAAGGCTGACATGGCTACATCCAATGTCAATCGGCTCAAAATGGAAACTGAGTTGCGCTGGGCTATCCAACGCAATGAAATGGTTCTTCACTACCAGCCCCAAATCGATATAGAAACTGGATCCATTGTCGGGCTTGAGGCACTGATTCGCTGGCAACATCGGCAACACGGCCTTGTGCCTCCCGACCAGTTTATCCCTATGGCAGAGGAGATGGGGTTGATAGTCAGTATTAGCGAATGGGCGCTGGAGGAGGCATGTCTTTGTGTTAAAAACCTCCAGAATAAGGGAATCCATATTCCCCGGGTTGCGGTAAATGTCTCTGTCCTGGCGTTTTCTCCCTCGCTTGTTGAATGTGTACAAAGAGCCCTGGACAGTTCGGGAATCGAGCCGAGTCTACTGGAGCTCGAGCTTACTGAGGGCGTAATGATGGACAGTAGTTCAGCTTCCATCGAGTCCCTGGAAAAAATGAAGAGGCTTGGGGTTAGTCTGTCTATAGACGATTTCGGTACCGGCTATTCCTCTCTTAGCTATCTGAGTCATTTCCCGCTGGATGTTCTCAAGATAGACCGTAGTTTTGTAACAGATTTTGACAAAAGCGCAAACAATGCCAGTCTGGTTGCTGCAATAATCTCTATGTCCAAAAGCTTGCATTTACATGTTATTGCCGAAGGTGTTGAAACATCTGAGCAATTACGTTTTTTGCGAAACAACGGCGTGAAGGTCGTGCAGGGATTTTTGTTTAGTAGGGCTGTGCCAGATGATCAATTAGCCGAATTACTGGTACCCAAACACTTCCTGCCCAGGATCGCACGATATTCCTAGCCTTTTAGACGGGCGCTATTTTGGCGGCAACTTCTCATCGCATTGAGGAAGATCAATAGTCTGGTTAGGCGATAGTATGCCTCTGGGTTACAGTACTATTTTACTGTTGGGAATATACAGGTGAGCTATGCGCTATAACTCCGTCGACAAGGCAGCCGACGCCATAATTGAAAAAACCGCGGGCGAGATTGTACTGGGAATGCCATTGGGCATGGGCAAACCTAACCCCCTGGTTAACAGCCTTTATCGTAAAGCGGTGGATGATTCCGCTATTTCACTGACCATTCTCACGGCGCTGTCCCTGGCTCGTCCTCATCCATCTGGTGATCTACAGCAGCGATTTCTGCAGCCATTTATTGACAGAGTCTACGGTGATTATGAAGAGCTGGAGTACCTGCAGAGTGCCCGCCGAGGGAGTTTGCCTGATAATATCGCCGTACATGAATTTTTTGTACAACCTGCCAGTGAGCTTGGCAACGCCTATACTCAGCAGAATTATTTGAACAGTAATTACACACATGCCGCCCGCGACATGAATAATCGCGGTGTTAATGTCATTGCTCAAACTATCGCCAGGCGCAGCCACGAAGGTGTCGAAGAGCTCAGTTTGAGCTGCAACCCGGAAGTGGTATTGGATGCGCTCCCTGCTCTGAACCGTCGCAGAGTGTCAGGAGAGACTATTTTGGTCGTTGGACAAATCCATCCCGATTTGCCGTTTATGGAAAATACTGCGATTGCCCCAGTGGACATGTTTGATATTGTCATTGACGACCCTGCTTATACCTCCCAGCTCATCAATACACCCAACATGCCGGTTGGGATGACTGAGCATTTTATCGGCCTGGCGGCCAGCGCACTGATTAAGGATGGTGGAACCCTGCAGATCGGCATCGGTGCGCTGGGCGATGCGGTTGCCTGTGCGACCTTGCTCCGTCATCAGGACAATGCGGTTTACCAGAAACTCTTGCAGGAGTGCGATTACACAACTCAGCTGTTTCCTGCGCTGAGCGAGACGGGAATCCCCGGTCCTTTTGTCGATGGTCTGTATGGCTGCAGCGAAATGTTCACTTATGGTCTATTTCGCCTCTTTAAGGCCGGGGTGATCAAGCGTACCGTGCAGGATAAAAATGGCCGTTCCATCTGCATGCATGGTGGCTTTTTTCTTGGGCCGAATGCATTTTATGAAGGCCTGCGCACCATGTCGCCGCAAGAGCATTCACAAATCGATATGACCCATATCAGTTTCGTGAACGGGCTGTACGGGGAAGAAGAACTCAAGCGCGCACACAGGCGCGATGCACGCTTTATTAACACGGCTTTTACAGTCACTTTACTGGGTGCGGGTGTGGCCGACCAGCTCGAGGATGGGCGTATTCTCAGCGGTGTTGGTGGTCAGTATAACTTTGTGGCACAGGCACATGAATTGGAGGGCGCGCGCTCTGTTCTTTTGGTACGGGCTGCGCGGATGAAGGACGGGCAGGCAAGTTCCAATGTACTGTGGAATTATGGCCATACAACAATTCCAAGGCATTTGCGCGATATCGTGGTTACAGAATATGGTGTGGCTGACCTGCGCAGCAAAACAGATGCAGAGACAATCGCTGCAATGCTTAATATTTGTGATTCCCGCTTTCAGGAAGAACTGATGGCCAAAGCCAAGGAAGAGGGCAAGCTGCCAGTTGACTACCAGATTCCTGAGGCATACAGGAACAACACACCCGAGAGATTGCAATCCATTTATGTAAAACACCATTCCCTGGGTCGCTTCCCGGAGTTTCCTTTGGGCAGCGATTTTACGTATGTGGAAGAGATGTTAATGGGAGCGCTGGGCTGGTTAAAGACACATGTTAAACCCTCTGCCATGCCTGAGTTGGCCAAAGCCAGTATTATCGATGAGCAAACGGTTCTTCACTACCGGCCGCATCTCGAACGAATGGGGCTGGACAATCCATCGAGTATAAAAGAGAAACTCTATCGTCAGTTGTTACTCATAGCGCTGTGTAAAGTAAATCCTGTGAAGCCACCTTCATAGGTCGGTCGTCCAGCTTGCGCTAAAACTTTGCTACCGGGGCATTTAGTGCTTAACTCCCAGTGATTATGGAGTAAACTTTCGTCTGGGCCAGGATTAATGTGAAAATAACATGACTGATTCGAGATCTGTAAAGACTGCTGAAGATGCCAGGCGAATCATCGATGAGAGGCAACTCACTCATGTAAAGGTTGGCTTGTTCGACATCGACGGTGTGATGCGCGGCAAGTATATGAGTAAAGAGAAATTCTTCTCGGCCCTGGATCATGGTTTCGCTTTTTGTGACGTGGTACTGGGTTGGGACAGCAATGATCAGCTGTATGAATCCAGTGAAGTGAAGTTCACCGGCTGGCATACGGGCTATCCCGACGCCCCAGTCAGGATTATTCCCGACACCTGTCGTGATGTTCCTTTCGAGGGTGACATGCTGCTATTTCTGTGCGATTTCGAAGGCGAGGCCGCGAAAATCTGTCCCCGTAATGTGCTTGCCAGGGTTCTGGCCCGGGGGCATCAGATGGGCTTCTCAGCCTATTCAGCATTCGAGTATGAGTTTTTCCTTTTCAATGAAACACCGCAGTCGGTTAGGGAGAAGGGTTATCGCAATCTGGAGCCTCTCACCCCGGGGTTTTTTGGCTATTCCATGCTTCGTAACTCCACACATTCCGAGCTGTACCAGGACTTGCTGAGTCTGGCGAACGACATGGATTTTCCCATAGAAGGGCTTCACACTGAGACGGGTCCCGGAGTTATTGAAGCAGCGATTACCGTCGATGGCGCCCAAGCTGCCGCGGATAAAGCGGCCCTGTTCAAAACCTTCACCAAGGTCTGGGCGCAGCGCCGGGGATTAATGGCAACGTTTATGGCCAAGTGGTCAAACGACTATCCAGGGCAGTCAGGCCATATACATCTTTCGCTGCGAAACACCAAGGACCAGAGCTCGGCCTTTTTCGATTCGGGCCAACCGATGAATATGAGCAAAATACAGCGCCATTTCATAGCCGGCCAGCAGCGATTGATGCCACAGCTACTGGCGATGTATGCACAGACAGTGAACGCCTATTCCAGAATGGTACCGGGTTATTGGGCACCGACGGATGCCACCTGGGGTTGTGAAAATCGCACGACTGCACTGCGTTTGATTCCGGGCACTGACAAGTCCCAGCGGGTGGAATTTCGACTCGGTTCAGCTGATGCGAATCCGTATATAGCCTTGGCTGCTGCATTGGGATCTGGCTTGTATGGCATTGAGCATGAGCTGGAGCCTTTGGAAATGGTAACGGGAAATGCCTATGAGCAGAAGCACCCCGAAGAGCTGCGTTTGCCAGACAATATTGTCGATTCCTCCGCAGCGCTGCGTCATAGTGATGTTGCCCGCGAGCTTTTCGGGGCTGAATTTGTTGAGCACTATGCGGCTACCAGGGCGTGGGAAGGGCGGGAATTTCACAAACATGTCACCGACTGGGAAATGCAGCGCTATTTCGAAATCATCTAATATCTGTTAGCAAGACGCGGGTATTGAATCTACAGGAAGCATCAATGGACTATCAGGACTTGAGCGGAAACTGGAATTATCCCACCAGTATTGTGGCAGGGGCCGGCGCGATAGGGCAGTTAGCGGCCTGCGCCACCTTGTTGGGTATGAAAGCTCCACTGTTAATTACCGACCCGGGTTTGGCTGCGCTGCCCATGGTTGAGGAGGCGTTGGCACAGTGCCGAAGTGCAGGCCTGGAAGCCGCAGTTTTTTGCAAGATCAAGAGTAATCCCACCGGGCAAAATGTCCTCGATGGCGTCGAGGCTTATCAAGACGGCAAACATGACGGCGTAATTGCCTTTGGCGGCGGTTCTGCAATAGATGCAGCCAAAGTTATAGCCCTGATGGTGCATCAAACTGTCCCTCTTTGGGAGTTTGAAAATATGGGCGATAACTTGGGGAGGTTTAATGAATCTGCGATCCCGCCGATTATCGCAGTCCCAACCACTGCCGGTACCGGCTCAGAGGTAGGGCGCGCTGCCCTGATTACTGATGAAGCCAGGCAGGTAAAGCAAATATTTTTTCACCCGAACTTATTGCCCTCAAAAGTTATTCTGGATCCGGAATTGACGATTGGGCTGCCGGCGTCTATCACCGCCGCCACAGGCATGGACGCCTTGTCTCACAACCTCGAAGCGCTTTGTTCGAATACCTATCACCCCATGTCTGAAGGCATCGCAATGGAGGGTATTCGGCTGGTCAGCGAATATTTACCCGAGGCTGTTGCCAATGGCGGCAATGTTGAAGCGCGCATGCAAATGATAGTCGCGTCATCCATGGGGGCAACGGCCTTTCAGAAGGGCCTGGGGGCTATGCACGCCCTGGCTCATCCACTTGGCGCGCTTTACGATGCGCATCACGGTCTACTGAACGCTATTTTGATGCCCTATGTATTACAGGCGAATCGCAGTGTTATAGCGGATCGTATCGAACGTCTTGCCCGCTATATTAATATACCCGAACCGGGATTTGATACTTTTTTGCAATGGGTGTTGGACATGCGAACAGCCATCGGCATTCCACACAGTCTGAGTGAGATAGGGATTGACGATAAGGCGCAGCAGTTGGTTGGTGAAATGGCCGTGGTTGACCCCACAGCCGGTACCAATGCGATTACCTTTAGTGCTGAGCAATACTCCCAAATATTTGTTCGTGCAGTTTCTGGAAACTTATGAATTTTAACGCAGTGAACAAGGTGAGTTATCTATGAGCGAATTGTCAGCGCATCAGCAGTGGTTGCAAACCTATACAGAGGAAATAGTTTCGCCTGAGCGTGAGATTGTAGACCCACACCACCACCTATGGCGACACTCGGGGTTGGATCCCTATCTCCTGGAAGATTTTCGGATAGATACTGCTTCGGGCCACAAGATCGTCAAGTCGGTTTTTATTGAATGTGGTGCAGAATATTATCGAGATGGGCCGGAGCATCTCAAGCCGGTTGGCGAGAGCGAATTTGTAGCGGCCCTGGCCCGGGCGAGCGAGCTCGATGGTGGGACCGTTATTGCCGGCATTGTTGCGCACGCGGATTTGCGCCATGAGTCTTTGGCTGAGATATTATCTGCACATACTGAAGCGGGGCAGGGGCGGTTTCGGGGAATACGGCATGCGCTTGCCAGGGCGCCCGCCGGTGTGGACTTAATGATTCCTGGTGGCGCGCCAAAAGATCTTTATGCGGATCAAAAGTTTCAGGCGGGAGTGCGAGCTCTGGGTAAAGCGAATCTGAGCTACGACAGCTGGCATTATCATTTTCAGAATGTGGAGTTCCTGGCGCTCGCTCAGGCGGTGCCGGACACGGTTATGGTACTGGATCACTTCGGCACCCCACTGGGGGTTGGCCCCTACGCCAGTCAGCGGCGGGAAATTTTTGCTCAGTGGCAGAAGGACATAGCCGCTATTTCCCGTTGTGAGAATGTTGTAGCCAAGTTAGGTGGTATGGCGATGCCAGACAATGGCTTTGGCTGGATGGGGCGCGAAACACCACCGAGCTCCGATGAATTCGTTGCCGCGCAAGGCGATTATTATCACCATATGATTGAGTGCTTTGGGCCCGAGCGCTGTATGTTTGAAAGTAACTTCCCGGTGGATAAGTTATCAATTTCTTATCCGGTGTTGTGGAATGCTCTAAAGAAAATAGCGGCAAACTACAGTGAAACTGAACGCGATGCGCTGTTTAGCGGCACCGCTTCAAGGGTGTATGCTCTTGCAGTCTGAGGGCAGGTGAGCTGCGGCGTTATTTGATATAAAACTGCTCGAACCATTTTCGATTCTTGGCAATGGGCCCGTCGCCGTCACATAGAACCGGGTTCGCTTGGTAAACTTTTTCTTCCCAGATGGGAATGTCATCTTTGACACCTTCAGACATCGCTGCAAGTATCGAAAGTCCGGCATCGTCGGTTTCAATGTTTTCGCTCAAAACCATAGACCACCTGAGTCGGGTGCGATCGCCTTCTTCCGGTGTAGCCACATGGTATAACACGAACTCCCCTACCACTCCGGGGGGCCCAGCTTCTACGCCGGTGGCGTGAACTGTCACACTTCCAGGCCCATGGGAATAACGGGTTAAAGCGTATTCAAGGTCTGGGTCAGCATCGCCTTTAAGTTGAGATAATACGGGTTTAAAGATTGAAATAGATGTTTTGATGGGGCCTTCAAAGATTGACTCGGATTCAGGAAGGCCCTGTGTGCCGTGGACATAGGGAAAGTGGGCGTGATCGACATCGTTCTCAGCGATTTCCTGAATACAGGTTGGCAGGACAAACTCTTTGTAGTGCACTTTGCCCCAGCCTTGTCTGGAACCGTTTAAGGCATCGATCTGTTGTACTTCGTAATGTGGTGCTTCATTCCTGGGGTGGTGCCAACCCATAATCATGCCGTTGACTTCACAAACCGGAATGACATCGATAGTGGCCTTGCCGGGAATTTTTTGCGCGTAAGGAATAGCCGTACATTTACCCTGGCCGTTCCATTGCCAGTGGTGGAAAGGACAGCGCACAGTCTCACCGACTACCTCACCCTGGTGCAACGCGGCGCCCAAGTGAGAGCAATAATTGTTAAGAGCCGCGACATCACCGGATTCGGTGCGAAACACGACGACATCGCGCCCGGCCAGCCGCACTTTTTTCAATTCGCCGACTTCGAGTTCGCTGGCGAAACAAAGGCCAAACCAGCCCGAGGGCATTGGGAAGGGAAAAACTGCCATAGAATTGTCCTGATTGGTGTATCCAGGTTGGCAGGATAGGGGATATAAAGTAGTGGTACGAGTGCTTGGTGCGATAGATGCAGTGCTGGTATATAAAGTCGTACGTAGGTGGGAGTATAAAGGTAAAGCAAGCGTGGGTTTTCAGGCCCACGCTAAAATTGTGTTATTCGCCGCTCTGTTTTTTCTCAAGTGATACAGCAATAGCTTCAGAATAGGTCAGCACCAATGTGGTGCCAAGGGTAACACCCTCCATTTTTTCAGGTTCAACATCGCCGATGACGTGGTACTTGCCACGTGGGTCCAATACCATCACTGTGCGAGTTACACGGTTCATGCCTTCAATGGTGCAAACAGCCTGAATTACCCGTCCGACGATAGCACCTGGTTCCATGTCAGCTGTTGATTTTGCAGCAGCGCCGATTTCGATCCATGGCTCAGCAATTTCGGCTTCGGTGGGCTCACGCACTTCACCTTCAAGGGAAGCGATGTAGGTGGTTGATACGACATCACCTATCGCAAAGTCATGCAGGCGCTCAATCTCGCTGGCCGCAGTCATAGTGACAAGGTCGCCCATGGGTGTTCGTAGTGTGACTTCTCTGGTCTCCTGATCGATAGCGGTTATTTCGGCGTCTACGGTGATAGCCATAACGCGTTCTTTACCGGCGACAGGGGCGCTTTCTTCAGCGAGGACGGGAAGGGAAAACATAGCGGATGCCAGGAAAAGCGCAGCGACAGATCTCAGGTATAGGTTTTTCATACAGGTAGTATCTCAGTTGTATTTAGGGATTTGGTTTTTTTCGCGGTTGATTTTATGACGAGGAGATCCTAAAAACCACTCTATGGCCAAAAAAAAATGGATCTGCATAGCAAACCGAGCGATTAACTTCAGTCGGGGCATCGTCAATCGTCTGCTACTAGAATAGACTGAGCCGCTACTATTGATAATCAG
>JBALVT010000070.1:0-19125 GCA_036961345.1 Halioglobus sp. | reverse complement strand
CGCCTGATAGTACCAATTTCTAGCCATTAACTTGGCAATACCCATTTGATGGCTTCTATTAGGACAGAAAGGTCAAGAAAAAGGCGAGATAGCGGGACTGGTGACCCCAGTGTGACCCGAGCTATAAATCACTCCCATAAAAAAAGGCCTACAATTTGATGTAAGCCTTTGATTTGTAATTGGTGGAGCCTAGCGGGATCGAACCGCTGACCTCAACACTGCCAGTGTTGCGCTCTCCCAGCTGAGCTAAGGCCCCGAATAGTGCTAACTCATTGAACAGACAAGAATTTTGTCATGGGATGTCCAACGAAGAGCTGCGCATTCTAGAGACAGCCACAGCCGCTGTCAAGAAAGGTTCTGAATCTATAGAACAAAGATCCAGAACCCTCGCCCGGCCTTAGTTTCGCTCCTCGGACGGCACTATATAGAAGTTGCCCAGCATGAGAAACATCTCATCCTCAGTAGTAACTCCGCCTCTTACCGGGCAGGCATCACAGCTGCCGCCATCTCCGCACATACTATCATCGGAACCACAGGCCAACCCAGGAGTTGCGCCACCCACACAATAGGCGTTGCCAATACACTTGGTGCCAACTGAAGTGGAATTTTGCTTCAGTAAATCCGGAAACTCGTCGCCGTTGTCATAGGTAACGCAAAACTTAAGCGTGCGTTTGTCGATATTCTGCTTGTCGTATTCCAGGGGAGGGTCGTAATTAATCTCCAGGGGGTCGTTATAGATACGGCTCACATAATCAGGCTTCGACTTATTGGGTTTGCATTGGTTGCGTACCGTACAACTTCTATCCTGGGGTGGGAGCCAGGTCTGCCACAAAATGCCGCGTTTATGCGCATGCGAGCCCAACTGTGTCAGCCTTGCTCCTTTTGGTAACGTATAGGTCGAACAATAGGTACGCTGCTCATAGGGCGGTACGTTGGCAACAAAAATATCCTTGGTATCGAAGATGCCACGATTGCGATAGTCGCGCTCTGAACGGGGAGCAAACTCAAAATTATTGTATTGCTCTACCGTTGTATCCTCCGTAGACAGGTTAAAGGCATGTGAATTCCAGGTGATCACGCCTTTGGTAGGCAATACGGAAAAAACACCTTCCGACAGTCTGGACACAGACACCGGAGCCTGTGACCCGCCCATACTGACCAGTGAACGCCTGCGGTCAATGGGGCCCCAACCCGTACAGGCCACCGATTTTTTGGCTTTTGTTCCGCACACATAGCGGTCACCACCACAGTCTGCACCGCCACTGGCAACTGGCTCTCCAATACGGGTCGGATCGCATGTCTTGCCCTCATTTGGCCCGTTCAGACACTGCCATTTGCCCCAGGAAGGATCCAGAGGCGAAGCATCACCGACATAAACACTGATAATGCTGTGGTGTGATTGCGGATCCTGGGTAAGTACCTGAGTATTCGTTGCCATACAGCTGCCATCGTAATTGGCATAAACACTGCCCTCGCAAGTCTCTTTTGCCCAGGCTGGTAGCAGTCCGGGCGTTTTCTCCAGATCGTAGTAAGTTGCAAAACACACTTCATTTTCGCTTTCGGGTAAAACTGTCCAGGGGCCGCTATTGAACTGCACGCCCTTGCCTATCGCAGGAGGTTCCGGCGGGTCAATTTTATTTGCCTGGGGCGTGGTGCCTTCCCCGCAACCCAGCAGTGTTGCCACTGTGTCAACATCGGACGTTTCTGGTGCGCCGTTGCGTATCCACAGCCGCAAGGCTTCCAGGTGATCGGTCGAAATAGGAATATTTGCCAAAGGCATGGGTAGACCGCCACCGTTGGGCAAATCAGTACCCAATGTGGCTGCAGCAAGTTTGGAGTACAAATAACTCAGCTTTTGTTCACCTGGATAAACCAGCTGTGTTTCATCGGCAAGGCTCGCCGCTGCGGGCACCCGAAATAGATTCGCGTAAGACACACCAGCGCTGAGATCGAGCTCTCCAGCGGCATTTTCAGCACTGTGACAAGCACTGTTAGTGCAGTTATAACCCTCAAATATAATCGACTGAATACGATCGTAACTGCCCGAAAAATTGCTGCAGTTGGTGTCACCTGGTGTAGTTTCAATTTTCTTGAATACCGGTTGCAGATAATACACAGCATCTGAATCGATAATATTCATCAAGGCATCGCTGGTATCAAAGCCCACTGTGAAAATGGGCACTTCGCTATCTTTGGAACCGCCAAATAGACCACTGCTGCGCTTTTTCCAACGTTTAAATTCCCAACCGGCATAAGGAACGGCCGTAAACGTTTCGTCAAATGACGCATCTTCGATCAGAATATCGCAGTGCGGGGTTTCTTCCTCGTCAGCATCGTGGGTGGCGCCAACTTTGGATCCGACCAGGTGTGCTACATGTTTGGAACCGGCTAAATGCGCATCTTGATTAGATTGGGCACCAACGTCGGCCCTGCAGTCGTATCGTCCAGAGCCCGATTCAACATATCCACCCTCGGGCAGTTCAATACGCACACGACAGCCCGTTGCCATCAAAATCGCGAGTGAAATACCTGCCAATTTCGTCAATTGCAACATTTACCCAGCCTCCAGCCAAGACACTTTTTTATTGTATACCTAACTATAGCAATATATATGGGGCAGTACCCATGCCTTTATACAGCGGCTTTACGCGTACTTTTTGAAGAGGTATTCCAGTATATCTGCTGACTCGAACAAACCCGTTTCACTGTTGGGGTCGTAAAGAAATGGTATCGACACCTTGCCCTCTTCTGCCTGCAACTGACCACGGTTACCCGTCGTATTTTCCGGGCGAATTTTCAGCGCCTCGCGCAACGGGGGCAGCACCCAATCCTCCAATTCAGTGCGTCCACAATTGCGCACAATATAGGGGATTTCCATTTCGCATAACAGTTCACGTACCGGGCGCGCATATGGACTGGACTCAAAGCTGTAAAGCTCCAGCATGTACTCGGGAAGAGTGGCGGTATTGGCCTGCATACCCCGAGACAACCTGGGGGCGCTGGCCAACATTGAACTGAAGGTTTGCAATTTGCCCAGGCGCCACTTCAATGGCACCGGACGCTCACCGTAGGTTTCATAAAGATAGGCGACAATGTCCAGGGATTCATACATTTCCCTACCGGTGTTGGGGTCTACCAGATAGGGAAACTGCGCCTTGCCACCACGGCGCACCACTTCCGGCCGGTAGCGTTCGCCGGATTTAGGGCAGGGATAAATTTCCGCATCCAGATCCAGCTCTGTCAGCGCTTCTCTGACGAGACGACAGTAGGGGCAATTTTCGATGTCGTATAGCTGCAGCATTTTCTTGGGTTTATTCGGCGCGGGATCGCTGTTGATTCCCGCCATACCGCGCAGTGTTGTAGACAGTAAAGACGTTGCTATATTGCCTCGTGACATCGTTTAAGCTCCCTGCAGGCTTTGGTATTCTTTTTCCAGACGTTTCGTTGCTTTTTTGGAAACACCGCCAAGTATCTCTATGGCGTGACGAATTCGTGCATAACTCATATCCGCGCCCAGCAATTCCATGGAGTCCACCACTGAAAAAGAAGCTGGCGTGCCGGAGATAGCAATGAACAGCGGCGCCAAGGCGTCTTTAACCTTGACCTCCTGCGCATTCGCCAGGGCCTTGAGTTCGTCCCAGATTGAATCGCGAGTCCACAGACTCAGGGCCTCGAGACGCCACAGCGCAAACTGCAGGCCCTTTACCGTAGTTTCTGTATCCGCTTTCAAGCTGGCGAAACTCTCAGGGGTCAAAGGCAATGTACCGGAAACCAGAAAACTGGCTAAGGGGGCAAAATCACTGAGCGTTTCCATACGTTTCTGGGCATGGGGTAGAACCTTATTCAAGTTGGCTTCATTGTAGGCCCAGTCGATCAGGCGCTTGGCCAACGCGGCCTCATCCAGGTCTTCACGAATCCACATACCGTTGAGCCACTTCAGCTTCTCAACATCAAAAATTGGTCCACCCAGCGACACGCGCTGAATATCAAAGTTTGCCAGCATTTGCTCCAGGGAGAACTTCTCGCTTTCATCGGGCATGGACCATCCCATACGGCCCAGATAATTGATCAACGCCTCTGGCAAAAAACCCATGCGCTGGTAGTAGAGAATGCTGGTAGGGTTTTTACGCTTGCTGAGTTTGGATTTATCCGGGTTGCGCAACAATGGCAAATGACACAGCTTTGGCATGTCCCAGCCAAAATACTGGTACAACAGCTTATGTTTGGGCGCGGAATTGATCCATTCTTCGCCGCGCAGTACGTGGGTGATTTCCATCAGATGGTCATCTACTACATTGGCCAGATGATAGGTGGGCATACCGTCTGACTTCAGCAGTATCTGTGCGTCGACCATGCTCCAGTCCAGTTCGATGGTGCCGCGCAACATATCTTCTACTGCGCAAGCGCCCTCTTCTTCCGGCACCATCATGCGAATGACATGGGCTTGACCCGCGGCAGCACGGCTGGCGACTTCATCGTCTGGCAGTTTTAGGTCGCTATACTTCAGCGCCGTGCTATTGCCCTGGGCACGCCGCAGCTCTCGCATTTCGTTAAGTTCCTGTGCAGTGCGATAACACACAAACGCATCACCTTGCTCAACCAGTTGCCGCGCATACTTGCCATAAATGTCCATGCGCTCGCTTTGCCTGTAAGGGCCGCATTTACCACCGATATCCGGACCTTCATCCCACTCCAGGCCCAACCAGCGCAGGGAATCAAGAATCGCCTGTTCTGAGGCGGCGGTACTGCGTGCCTGATCGGTATCTTCAATTCGCAGCAAAAACTCGCCGCCATGGGCTTTGGCAAAACACATGTTAAAAAGTGCTATGTAGGCTGTCCCTACGTGGGGCCCACCAGTGGGCGAAGGTGCAATGCGGGTGCGAACAGTCATGGTCATCCGAATAGTTATTGAGTAAGTGTGAGAGCGGCGATTATACGGATTGATGCAGCTGAATGCACCACGCGGGTGAGAGCTACAGAACTGCGGCCGATCAGAGGCTGTCGGCGATCATCTGAGCGCGCATACTCAGCTCTGCAGCACGAAATGCATGCGCCTGTGTCATGGCATTTTCAGTACGATTAAGACAATCCTTTATTAAACGGCCAAAGAAGGGAAACCCGGTTGTGCCTAGCGCCTCAATCTCTCGCTCCTCCTGGCCATTAACTAAAAATAATTTCGCAGAAGGAGCCTCCCCCCGTGCCACATCGAGGTATTTGCGCAATTCAAGCGTGCCTTGCGTACCCACAATAAAGCTGCGCCCGTCACCCCAGGTACGAAGCCCATCAGGTGTAAACCAGTCTACACGGGTATAAAAAGATGCGCCGTTATCCCCGGTCAGCGAAATTTCGCCAAAATCTTCCAGGCCCGGCTTATCAGCATTCGCCATATTGGCCACACGGGCAAAATTCACCCTGGCAGTGCTACAACCCGCGTAAGTTAGAAATTGTTCAACCTGGTGAGAGCCGATGTCCGTAAGAATACCGCCGTAGCGGGACTTGTCGAAAAACCAATCTGGCCGGGATGATTTAGCGAGTCGGTGGGGTGCAAGATTCAACACCTGGATCACCTGACCGATAGCGCCTTGCGCTATCATGTCCCCGGCGAGCCAGGCGGCGTCATTGTGTAGACGCTCAGCATAGTAAACCATGTATTTACGATCTGTGGAGATCACAAGATCACGCATATCCTCCAGTTGCTGAAGACTGGTAAAAGGAGACTTATCCGTAAAATAATCCTTGCCGGCACGTAACACCTGAGCGCCGATAGAAGCGCGCTCGCAGGGTATCGCTGCGCTGGCAACCATCTGTATATTCGGGTCATCGAGGATGCTCTGGAAATTCACTGCGGCTTTTGCTTCCGGAAACGCTTGTTGGAAGGCCTCAACCCGTGCAGGGTCCGGATCATAAACCCACTTTATGCTGGCGCCTGAATCTCGCAAACCATTACACTGACCGTTAATGTGGCCGTGATCAAGATAGGCTGCCGCCACCTGGAATTCACCGGGGGCGACCACCGGTTCTACTTTCGCCGTGGGCGCGTAAGCAGCGCCGTCTTTAATATCTACCATAATTGCTTTACCACCAACCCAGTGTCACTGCCGTGCTATACAACACGCTGGCCAATACAGTCAGAATGCATAAAACCATCGCGGCGTTGAAAAATAAAGCCCTGGTACCGCTGGGCATATCGTCGCCCAGGTAGTCTCGCCGGTTATTCAACACCAACCAGCCCACGTAGGCGATGGGTAACAGTAACCCGCAGATCGCCGAGGTGGGCACAACCACGTAGGCGCCCATAGTCGACCAGACAAACACACCCAATACCGCGGGCGTAGGCAGCAACAGTGCCCAGCGATACGCTTTTGAATCGTGGGACCATCCAAACATCTCCGCGGCCGCAGAACCGCAGCACAGCATATGCATGACCAAGGAGCCCACGGCCATACCCAGTACACCAAAAGCAAAAACTAGCGTACCCATGACTTTGCCCAAACCGACCTCGGCAAACATAATACTGGCCTGTGCAGGACTCAATTTGCCCTGTATATCCATGTCACTGCCATGAAAGGCGCCAGCCGCCGCTATGGTGATAAGACTGGTAACCAGAATGTAGGGCACCACCAGACCAATGCCGATATCGTAGCGCGACAGAGCCCTGTGTGAGCGCCCCCAACCCCGGTGCAACAATGTGTAACCGTAGATGAAGGTCATGTTGATGCCCACGGCCGTGCCAAGTGCGGCCATCATGGTGGTTACGCCCGCGGCATCTGTGGGCAACGCTTTAGGAATATAGCCAGCCATAACAGCGCCCCAATCAACCTGGCCTTGCAGCGAGGCTGTGACCACCACGGAAGCAAAACTGATAACGATCATGCCCGACAATAATTTGATGGCATTCTCAAACCATCTTACTGCTCTGCCACCGCCACCATAATTCCAGGCCGTGTAGGCACACAACATCCACACCGAGACCGCAAGCCCCAGCAGGTAAATATCTCGTGCCATTCCCCCGGTTTCTTTAAGACTAAACCCGGTAGTTACCTCAACAATATCTTCAAGCATACCGGCGCTCAGGGGATAATGAGAAAAACCCCAGATAATACTGGATGCCAACGCCGATATTGCCCAGGCCCAGGCAAGCCCCGGGTGCACATAGTCGCGCATCGCTTTGAACGGCGACATCCCAGTGCTCAGAGTCTGATGCGAAAGAGCAAACAGCATGATACAACCGATGACCATAGACAAAGGCTGGACCCAGAGCAGTTCGTAACCGTAGACGCCGCCAATCGTCAGTGACGTAATCGCACTGCCACCCCCCAGCGTCATTGCACCTTGCAACCAGCCCGGGCCACTTAAGCGAATATAAGCGGGTATTCGGTCGGACAACGGTTCTAGCGCCAGCGCATCCAGCGCTCGGGCCTCTTCGGCGGCAATCATTTCAATACTCGTGCTCATCGGTATGAAGCTCCCATATCAATATTCGCTTCAATATTGGTTTTGGTTCGCAGTTTCGACCCTGCTATTTTTTCTTCGAGAGCGCTCTGATAAGCATTGGAGTCCAGCGGTAATGCAACCGATGCCCCTGTCCATGCAGACCAGAGAATCGCATTGGCCAGAGACAGGGAATGTACACCTTCTGCCGCCGGGGCAATCAGCCGCGTACCATTGATAATCGCGTCGGCAAAGTTTTCAATAACCACTGCGTGCTGGTTGAGTGTGTGGCTTGGCGTAATGTCAGAGCGCTGCGTTGCCGGCTGCCCAAACATATCCCTGGTCTCGCGGTTATACTGTGCGGTGCCAGGATTATTCTGAGTGTGAACCAGTTGTTCACCGTCGTAACTTAACATGCCCTTATCACCGACAATGTCCAGGCGATTAACCCCGGGGGCTTCGCCCGTTGAACCGATAAACATGCCTGTTGCACCATTGGCATATTGAAAATAGGCGGTTGCTTCATCTTCCACTTCTATATCGTGGTATTTACCGAATTCGCAAAAACCTCTAACTAATTGCGGCATTCCGCACAGCCACTGCAAGATATCGATATTGTGTATACATTGATTCAACAGTAAACCACCGCCCTCACCCTTCCATGTGGCGCGCCAGTCGGACACTTGAAAATAGACCTCGGGTCGAAACCAATTGGTCATCGTCCAGTGTATGCGTTGCAACTCGCCCAGGATATTCTGGTCCAGCATGTCTTTCATTTTTGCGAACACCGGCGCCACTCGCTGATTTAGCATCAAAGCGAATACCTGGTCCGTAGCGGCGCTGCCCAATAATTCCTGTGCCTGCGCAACTGACAAACCAATAGGTTTTTCCATCAATACATGCAGACCCTTGTGCAATGCATACAAACCAATCTCTTTATGGGTCATGGTAGGCGTTGCAACAAGAACGGCATCGCAGCAGCCCGAATCGATCAGCTCCTCATGACGGGTAAAATGCCTGGCTCCAATTTCATCTGCGATCGGTGCGTTCGACCGGGAGGCCACGGCAGTGATCACACAGTTTTTCACAGCTTCTGTGCTCACATGGTTGATATGTTGCAGACCAATATTGCCTAAGCCAATAACGCCGAGCCGCACAGGAGCAGTCATTCTTTAGTCTCCAGCACGTTTGACGGGGACTATTTCGGCGCCCCGGTGCAGCAAAAATTCGTTCACCGAACCATCCTCGTCCACCACAAATTCAACCTTAACATCCTCGCCACCGGCAGAGGCCTCAAACAGTGTCTCGCTGAGCTGTGTCATCACACCACCTCCGTACATGGGAACGCTCATATGCAAACCTTCATCACGTTCTTCAATTGTGACTGTAAGAAAGCTTACCGAGTATTTGCCAGTAAACCGACTGAAACCGCGATCAAATGGTACGGCCTCCAGATCCGCCACAGTCCAGGGGGTCGTTCGGTCGGCGCTGTCAGCGCGGATAGCCGCGATAGTGGCAGGGTTTACAGGATCTGCCTTGTGCCCCCAGGCGCGTCGCATATAGGTTAATAACCCCGCGAGGGTTTCGTCATCGAGTTCGGCTATGTGACTGTGTGGAGGCATTACCCCATTCCAGATTTCACCGTCTATTTCTACCGGACCATTCATACCCTGCAAAATAATGCGTGCCAGCCACTCCGGAGGCCCCACTACCCAGGGTGAATTGACCAACGATGGCGCCAGGCCAACCGTACCCGCTCCGGCTGCGCCGTGACAGGCACTGCACTGGATGTAAAACGCCTCCCCTCTAGCCATCAGTTGCAGCTGTTCGGGGCTCAGAGGTGTTACACCTAATGCCAGCTCATCGCCGGGCCAGGTAAAAGCCGCGCGGCCGCCCAGGCGTGCAGGCCACAAAGGATTGTTTTCACTGATCGACCCGTCGGCAAAAATAGGCGGAATAAGCGCAAGCTTGGCCGGCTCAAATGCGCTGGTTGCGATCAATGCTTTAAAGCCGTCCAACATGGCAATTTGCTGCCAGTCATTGGAAGCCGTTCGCGATTCAACCAGTGCGAGCAAATCCTGTAATTCGGGATTTGCCATTTCAGTGGACGTTAAATCTTTGCGCAAACTTCGGTACGCTTTTTCTGCCAGTTTAGCCAATAGGGCTTCCGCCGTGTCACTCTTATGTGCCAACACATCACTGGCCAATGCCTCAGACAGGAACTGAAACTCAATTCCTTGCGCCGCACGCACCACTGCCTGACGCACATAGGGGCTGGACAAAGCCCCGGACAACACATTCAACAAGCGGGTTCGCACCTGTGCATCACCGACAAAATCACCCATAACAAACGCAAGTTGCATTTGCAGTGACTCAGGCGCCTCACCCAGTGCTGCGTCCAATGCCAGAACATCCTCAGCACGGAATTGTGGACGCCCTGCACGCAGCGCCTGTATCTGCCTGCGCACGTCAGGTATAGCCATAATCTCAAGTACCAGTTCGCGATCAAGCTCACCGCGGCCCTCGAGAGTCCAAAGTGCATGAATCGCCGCAAGCGAATCCGAGCCGGTGGCCAATGGTGCCAATGCAGCGCGCAGAGTGCCTTGCGGTTTCAGAAGCAAGCGCTGCGCAGTGTCGCGCACCCAGCCGTTACTGTGGGACAGATAAGCCAACAACTGTGTCTGATTGGCATCCGCCAGATTGGGCCCACCCCGCTCAGTATTGCCGGCGTTATGGCGTACGCGCCAGATTCGCCCATGCCCGAGCGGTTTATCCAGTTTTCGTTGAAAAATCTGGTCTCGCAGCTCGTCAGTCAGGAAGTGCTGGTCCTGTGCGATACCGCGATACATATCGATCACGTACAGCGCACCGTCGGGGCCGTTCATGGCATCCACCGGGCGGAAGCGCTCATCCGTAGAGGCCATGAACTCTCGCTGCCCCCACTTTTCGTCTTCGTATAACTGATGTTCGGCCACCAGTTCCATGCCATCTTCGCGCAGGGAAATTTGCGCCACCACATTAGCCGCAACTTCAGGTACAAAAACATTGTTTCGATAGTTTTGCGGAAACTGATCACCGCGGTAGGCCACCAGACCGCTCACGCCAGTGGCTTTGTGCAAGCGCCCATCAGGACGCAAAGTGCCCTTCAGGTAAGCGCGATTGACGCCGGGGTTTACCCGCGCAGAAAACACTTCACTGGTCTGGGTCAAATTAACACCCAAACCGGGAAACGCGGATGTGTTGCCAGATGCCACCAAATCCTCAGCCGCAAATAAATCGGCTTGCAGCCACGTAGAGTTATGGTTGTACATAAGACGACCGTAATTGTCTCGAGTAATACCCCACTGCCCTCGAAAAAGATTTTCGTGCTGCAGCAATTGCCCCTCAAACAGACGATGTTTGCGCGACGATTTGGAATTATAGAGCCAATTATCCAGGCCCAGGCGCAAACCATTCTCCAGGTGTTCTACGCTTGCGGTATTAACATCAGGCGCATAGTCGCCGACACTTTTTTTGTTTTCACATACCGAATCCCGCGAGGGCAATTCGCACAACCACAGATTCGGCGGTTCACCAATCAAGACCCCCTCGTTCACCACTGCCACGGCTCTTGGGTTAACCAATTTACCCAGGAATACCTCGCTGGTGTCCATTTGACCATCACCGTCGACATCTTCAAGTCGCACGACCTGACCGACGGGCTCATTGCGTCCCGTACCATAGGCATCAGGCATATAGCCCCGCAGCTCCACAACGTAAAGCCGGCCATATTCGTCCCAGGACATCGCGACGGGGTCTTCCACCAGTGGCTCGGCAGCCACCAGTTCCACTTCGAATCCAGGCGCTATGCGAAAATCCTTGCGGGCCTCCTCGGGGCTCAGGACGGGTGCAGGTTCATTGTCCAGGGTCTGGTAAAACAGAACTTCAGTACTCTTTTCTTTCAGATTGGTCCACTGAAAACCATTAATTTCAAAACTTTCACCACAGCGCGCGGGTGCAATTTCCAACTGGCCTCGACTCTCCAAGCCTGAATTCATAGAACGTGCGGCATCTCGGTCGCCAACAGAAAAGGTCACACCTCCGCCCACCGCAACCAGCGTGAGATTGTGGCGGGTAGCGCCGTCAAGCTTCAGCGGTTTAAACGCTGTTTCACCCTCCGGGCTTACAATACTGGCCTGGGCCGAATCGGCGTACACTTTTAGCTGGGCGTAAGAACTGCCATGGCCGTCGCCGGTACTCTGACGCATTCGAATCACTGTGGCCTGATCACATGCCGGCACGTTCATTCGTACGATGGCATCATCAAGTTGTCTGCGCGCGGTCATGTGGCTGTCGCCTTCGGCAAACCCTCCACTGAGACTGCCATTGGCGACATTGAAATCGGAGATGTTCTGCGCTTGCCACTCATCCGCACTAGTCAGGCCTTCTCCGGGCTGCCCAAGCGCGGGTAACTCCGCTATTCGAATACGGCGCCAATGCATAATCCCCTGATCACCAGCGTGAACCTGCAGCGCAATAAATCCCTCGGCGTCCAGCGCATCGACAATATCCCCAGCGGGAACATCGTTTATCCAGGTTTTCAAACTCGCGCCGCGCACTTCAATGCGCACATCATTCCAACCCTGGTGGTCGATCGCCCGGCGCGCCTCTTCATTGTTTTCAAGTGTGGCGAGCCAACCACGCCGGGCTTCGTCATAGATGCCACCACTCCAGGAGCGCTCCGCGTGGTCCAGTTCAAACTGGTAGCCAAACGCACGTCCCTGGGCGCCATCTTGCTGGGCGCGAAATAGCACGCCGGAATTGCCCAGCTCTTGCCAACGCATTTGCAAGCGCAGGTCAAAATTGGCAAAAGTTTTATCGGTGCGCAAAAAGGTGTTCTCGCCGGGCCCGTGGCGACCGATGATTTCCTCACCAGCGGCCTCGAACGTCGACTGGCCGCCTATAACACGCCAGCCTGCAAGAGATTTCCCATCGTAAAGTGCAGTAAAACCTTCCTCGAGTTCAAACTCAGGCACAGCTTCGGGTCCGTAACGCCAATACACAGCCAGGCCGATGATTAGTAGCACGACAACGATTATTTTATTACGCATGACAACCTGCTGTACCGGTACCGGTATCGGCAAAGACACCGGCAAACTTAGAGTTATAGGATAATTGGCCTGACCACTTGACCACTATACCCGAAAGTCTGGCGCTGTACAGTCCCACCTGGCTGAATGCACTCGGGGTTTACCCCAGCCAAGACTGCACCGTATACAGGATAGTGGTTTTGCTAAAACAAATTCCGACTTAGAATGCTACAGGGTCGAACAGGCACCCGAGAATTGCACGATTAATCCCTTGCTTTGATCCTGCAAATAGGAATAATAAGCATTCTCAACAACTACCCCGGATCAACAACAGGATATAACGCTATGGTCGGCTCTCGCAACACTACCTGGAACACCCTTACTGGAGCCCTTACCGGTGCCCTTCTTGTGGTAGGCCTGGGAGCGACATATACAGTGGCGGCGGCGGAGGTCAACATATACTCCGCCAGGCAGGAAGCCCTGATCAAGCCCCTACTCGACAAATTTTCTGCCGAGACTGGCATCGATGTGAACCTCGTTACCGGCAAAGGTGACGCCCTGCTTACCCGCCTGCAAAGTGAAGGAAGAAACTCGCCGGCAGATCTCCTGCTGACAACGGATGCCGGCCGTTTATACCGCGCACAGGAAGCCGGAGTATTACAGCCTTTCAAATCGGAACTTCTCAAGGCTGAAATTCCCGCAAATCTCCGCAGCTCCGAGGATTATTGGGTCGGTTTGTCGGTGCGTGCGCGGTTCTTCGTGTACGCCAAAGACAGGGTACGGCCTGAGGAACTTAACAGCTATGAAGATCTCGCTGGCAAGCAGTGGAGCCACAAAATATGTATTCGCTCTTCCAGCAATATCTATAACCAGTCTCTGGTCGCCGGCATGATTGCCACCGCAGGTGAAAAACGCACCGATGCCTGGCTACCCGCTTTCGTTGCCAACTTTGCGCGCCCCCCACAGGGAGGTGATCGCGACCAAATCAAAGCCGTTGCCGCCGGGCAGTGTGATATCGCAGTTGTTAACAGTTATTACCTGGGCGCCATGGTTAACTCCAGCGACAGCGCCGAACGTGAGGCAGCTGCAAAAGTTGCCGTGTTCTGGCCCAATCAAAATGACCGCGGTACACACATTAATGTCAGTGGCGCTGGAATCACGGCAGCGGCCAAAAATACCGTTGAGGCACAGAAGCTTCTCGAGTTCCTGGCACGAGACCAAAGCCAGCAGTGGTACGCCCAAACCAATATGGAATATCCGGTGAGCCCGGATGTCGCCCCCAGCGAACTATTGCAGTCATGGGGAGAGTTCAAAGCCGATTCGGTGGACGTTAGTGAATTGGGCAAGCTCAACGCCCGTGCCGTAATGGCTATGGACAGGGCCCGTTGGAAATAGCGACGACCAGCACTATAGAAATACCCGGTTCACAAGCACGACCCTCGGGCTGGCGAATAAGCCTCGTTTTCGTTGCGAGCGTCATCAGCATTCCGGTGCTGGTCGTTGTCGCCAGCCTCGCCCTGCCCTATAGCGATATTTGGCAACACCTGCGCGATACGGTTCTCGCTGATTATATCGCCAACTCAGCGGCACTAATGATTGGTGTTGGAATTGGCACTTTTTTGCTGGGCGTAAGCGGAGCCTGGCTAACCGCCATGTGCAACTTCCCCGGCAGGCGATTTTTCAACTGGGCGCTGTTGTTGCCAATGGCCATGCCCGCCTACATTATTGCTTATACCTACACCGGTTTACTGGATTTTACTGGCCCAGTGCAAACCGCCCTGCGCGACTACTCGGGCCTGGGCTATGGAGAGTATTGGTTTCCCGAAATTCGCTCGGTGGGCGGGGCCATTTGCATGCTCTCTCTGGTGCTCTATCCCTATGTGTATTTACTCGCCCGCGTAGCATTCACCGAACAGTCCACGGCGGTTCTCGAGGCGAGCCGAAGTCTGGGTAAGAACCCCTGGCAAACGTTCGCCCAGGTTGCGTTACCACTTGCCAGGCCGGCCATTGTCGCCGGTGTGAGTCTGGCGCTAATGGAGACTCTTGCAGACTACGGCACGGTCGACTACTTCGGTGTAAGCACATTCACCACCGGTATCTTCCGTACCTGGTATGGCCTGGGGGAATTGCGCAGCGCCGCGCAGTTGTCTGCCCTACTACTACTGTTCGTTTTTGCATTAGTCGTACTGGAACGCTGGTCGCGCAACAAAATGCGTTTTCATCACGGCTCAGCACAGGGAACACCAGCAAGAATCAACTTGCCAGGCTGGCGAGGCATATTGAGCTTCTGCCTTTTGTTCAGCACTGTGTTTTTTGGTTTTCTACTTCCCGCCGGGCAGCTTTTCCTGTGGGCCGCTGCCCATTGGCAAGATACATTGAATCAGGCTTTTTGGGATTTGGTGTTGAACAGCTTTATGCTGGCAGCCATCGCCGCACTGTGCTGCCTCGCCCTGGCCTTGCTGCTGGGTTACGGCAAACGTCTACACCCCGGCCCGGTAGAAGTCAGCGCCGTACGCATGTCGGGGATGGGATATGCCGTACCCGGCACCGTTATCGCCGTTGGTGTTCTTATCCCATTCGCCTGGTTTGATAATACGCTGGATTCCTTTCTTCGCGAGTACTTTGATCTATCGAGTGGCCTTCTACTGAGCGGCACTCTCGGCGCGCTGGTGTTTGCCTATGTGGTGAGATTTCTATCGGTGTCACTGCAATCTGTCGAATCAGGTCTTTTGAAAATAAAACCCTCTATCGATGAATCTGCCCGCTCTTTAGGGTACCGCCCGCTACAAGTACTGAAACGTATTCATGTGCCCATGCTGCGTCCTTCGTTGCTCACTGCACTATTGCTGGTGTTTGTCGATGTACTGAAGGAGTTGCCAACCACATTAATTTTGCGACCCTTCAACTTCAATACACTTGCGGTGCGAACCTATGAATTGGCCTCGGATGAGCGCCTGGTAGATGCGGCCGCACCAGCGCTTGCCATCGTGCTGATAGGATTACTGCCTGTGATATTGATGACCCGCGCCATGATTAAGGAAGATCCGCAATGACGAATCAGCTCGAGCTTAAAAATGTGCGGGTGAGTTACGGCGACTTTGACGCCGTAAAGGATGTTTCACTTAATCTTGAAAAAGGACAGATCGGCTGCCTGCTGGGACCATCGGGCTGCGGCAAAACAACATTGCTACGTGCTATCGCGGGTTTTGAAGCGGTTGCTGCAGGCGAAGTAGCAATTAGCGGCCGGATAGTGAGTTCCAACAAAAATCAAATTCCACCCGAACAACGTAAAGTGGGCATGGTGTTTCAGGACTTCGCACTATTCCCTCATTTAAATATAGAACGCAATGTGGGTTTCGGTTTGGCACAGCTTGGCAGGTCTGCAAGACAGTCCAGAATCGCAGAACTGCTCTCTCTGGTAGGTTTGGAAAGCAGTGCCAAAGCGTTCCCGCATGAATTGTCCGGAGGGCAGCAGCAACGCGTGGCGTTGGCACGCGCAATGGCCCCGGAACCAGACATACTTCTATTGGATGAGCCCTTCTCAAACCTGGACAGCGAACTTCGAGAACAACTTGCTGGCGAGGTAGGTCAGATTCTAAGGCAAAAACACATCACTGCTCTTTTGGTCACCCACGACCAGCAAGAGGCCTTTGCCATGGCTGACCACATAAGCGTTTTAAATGCGGGTCTGGTGGCGCAGACAGATACTCCTTACAACCTGTATCACAATCCCGGGAACGAGTTCGTCGCTGGCTTTATTGGCCAGGGGACTTTGCTAAACATTTCGGTTAACGCGCTTGGCGAAATGCAACCTGCGCTGGGACAACTCAACACAGAAATACCCACCGCTCCCGGTGACATGCTGCGTTTGCTTATTCGGCCCGATGACATTGTTTACGACGCCGGGAGCGAAACCAGCTTTGAGATAATCCAAAAGGCGTTTCGCGGCGCGCACTATTTGTATCAGCTAAAAGCAACGGATGGGCAAATCATGCCATGCCTGACGCCCAGCCATGTTGATCTTCCCGTTGGGGCAGCCCTGCCGATATCATTTAACATGCAGCACCACGTGGTGTTTAAAAACACCCGCCTATAATTTCGGGCACTCTAATCTATTAGTGGGTAATGGCATCACTGGAACAGTGGCATGATCTGATCTAAGCTAACAACTGTCACTTCCTTTCCTAACAAATAGACAGGACGTCAAATGCCCCCTACCCGATCTCACAGACTACTTCTGGCAGCCGCACTAGCATGTGCAATGCTGCCCGCGCAGGCTCAGGTTCCCGCCCCCGAAAACGCTGAGAACATCCTGTCCGATGCCTACACAGGAAAAGCCTACTCCCCCTACGCAGGCAGAAATTTTGCCAGCCAGGCTTACTGGGGCGACACCCACCTGCACACCGATATTTCCATGGATGCCGGCGCATTTGGCAACCGCCTTGGGCTGGATGAAGCTTACCGTTTTGCCCGCGGTGAAGAGGTAAACTCCACCTCGGCCGGCCCAGTCAGACTGTCGCGGCCACTGGATTTTCTGGTGATTGCCGATCACTCCGACAATATGGGTTTCTTTCCCGACATGCTGGCGGGCGCCCCCCATATCTTGTCAGACCCCACAGGTAAAGATTGGTACGAGCGTGTAATGGCGGGCGATGGAGTGGGTGTAGCCATTGAACTAATTGGCTTATTCTCACAGGGAAAATTCCCCGATTCGCTGGTCTACGAACCCGATTCAAAGCCTTATAAAGATGCCTGGGCGCGCACGGTGGCAGCGGCAGAGCGATTCAACGACCCGGGAAGGTTCACCGCTTTTATCGGTTACGAATGGACCTCACTGGTCAAAGGCAACAACATGCACCGGGTGGTGGTTTATCGGGATGACGCGAGTAAAGGCGGACAGATGGTGCCTTTTACCGCCTCCCCACCCAAGGGTAGCATCAATCCAAGAGATCTTTGGCAGTGGTTGACTGACTACGAACAAAAAACCGGCGGCGATGTCCTGGCTATCGCCCACAACGGCAATTTGGCAAACGGCATTATGTTTCCCATGAAGGCCCAGTACGATGGCAAACGCCTGGATGCAAAATATGTTGAACAGCGCGCCAAGTGGGAACCACTGTACGAAGCGACGCAAATAAAGGGCGATGGCGAAACCCATCCACTGCTCTCCCCCGACGATGAATTTGCCGATTATGAAACCTGGGCAATAGGCAACCTGGATGTATCCGCGGCGAAAACTGATGACATGCTGGCCGGTGAATATGCCCGCGAAGCGCTCAAACGCGGCCTGGCGATTGAATCACGCCTGAAAACCAACCCCTACAAATTTGGCATGATTGGTTCCACGGATTCCCACACCTCCCTGGCAACAGCCCAGGAAGATAATTTCTTTGGCAAACATGCCGGCGCGGAGCCCTCGCCGGAAAGGATGACCCATCCGTTCATGGCAACCGATGCTGGCACTATCATGGGTTGGCAGCAGGTGGCCTCAGGACTAGCCGCCGTATGGGCTACCGACAACACCCGCGAGGCACTGTTTGATGCCATGGAGCGCAAAGAGGTGTATGCCACAACGGGCAGTCGCATGACCGTGCGGTTTTTTGGTGGCTGGGACTTTACAGAAGCGGACATGAATAGCCGTGCACCGGCATTTGCAGGTTATTCGAAGGGCGTACCCATGGGTGGAGACTTACCCAACTCCGATGCGGGTAAAGCCCCCTCTTTCATGGTGTATGCCTTGCGAGACGCCATCGGCGCCAATTTGGATCGCATTCAAATCATCAAAGGCTGGCAAGACGGCAAAAACACCCATGAAAAAGTCTATGACGTCTCATGGTCCGATAAACGCCAGGCAGACAGCAAGGGCAAGTTGCCCGCAGTGGGCAATACCGTAGATGCCAGCACCGCCTCCTGGACCAACAGTATTGGATCTTCCGAACTTGGAACCGTGTGGAGCGACCCGGATTTTGATCCGCAGCAGCGTGCATTCTATTACGCTCGCGTTATCGAAATTCCTACGCCGCGCTGGTCTACCTACGATGCCTACCGCTTCGACGTCCCTATTCCCGAGGGCGCCCCGGTCTCTACGCAGGAACGCGCCTACACTTCACCGATCTGGTATACGCCCTGAAGCGAATGATACTTACTTTATAGTTCCAGGCGACTGTCACGCGTTCCCTGGATCTTGATATCCCCTTCATGCCCTGAGGTGTTCGGTCAAGCATATTTAAGGGTACCTTGCTCCGCCAACAGTGGTGAACCTTTGCGTGCCAGGGTCTTTAAGTAGAGCGCCTCATCATAACGAATTCCCGTCTGCCAGCAGCGGTACACGATTCTAATCCATTTAAAGGCCAATGCCCTCACTGCCGCCTGATGTGTGCAGCCTTTTCCCCGCTGCTGCCGATAGAATTCACCGGCCCAAAAGGACTTACGAACCGTCTGAGCGGCCCATTCCACAAAGGTTTGCCTGAGAAACGTTGTGCAGTGCCAGCGCCAATGTATCCAACATTTCTGGCCGCTTCGCTCCGTCACCGGGGCAATACCAGCATACTTCTGCAGCTCTCCCGCATTTTTGAACCGGTCACGTTGTTCCCCGAAGGCCACGAGTAATCGCGGAGCCAACGAG
>JBALVT010000006.1:0-53501 GCA_036961345.1 Halioglobus sp. | reverse complement strand
GAATTTGCCGAAGGTCCTGACCACCGCTATCGCCAGGTTCCACAAAAATGATGGGCCAGAAAACGACACCTAGCGCGATGAGTATCAGGGCGCCGATGAGCCTTTGTTTCAGAATTTCGTTCACAGATGTTCCTTCCCGGCATCTTTTTCCAGCAGAGGCAGCACAGCCGCCACCGTAAAAAATGATCCAAAAACAACCAGGCGATCACCCTCGGCCATCACCGTTTGTGCGCGACGGAACGCCTGACGAATATTCTTACTAACGCTGATCATCTGGTTTCCTTCCTCGCGCAGTATTTGGGCCAACTCAGCGGCGCCCATAGCCCGTGTATTGCCTGGTTGGTCGCCCAAAAACCATGCCGAAAAATAACCGGAGCAGGCCTGAACCACAGCGCGAACATCTTTGTCAGACATAATAGAGAATAGAGAAATAGTCTTTCCATTACAATAACTTGAATCAATATTCTTAAGTAACTTATCAACTGATGCCAGGTTGTGCGCGACATCCAAAAGATAGTGCCTGCCCCCAATTTCCAAGTGTTCCAGGCGGCCTCTGAGCTTTATGCCCTCCAACGCGTCAAGCAACTGCTCATCACTAAAAGCTTCCCCCAGCAGCAACAGTGCCTGAAGTGCTGACGCAATGTTGACGGGCAACAAAGGCTTTGCCAGGTCCAGCGGTAATTTCCTCTCACTGCCATCGACGTTCAAAAGTGTGGCGGTCCAACCAGTGTTATGTTCACTGACAAAAAAGTCACGATCCAGAGCGTGCGCCGCAACCCCTAGCTCATTGGCCCTGGCAAGCAAAGACTGGGGAGGTACCGGGTCGGCGATTACGGCCGGTTGTCCGGCACGAAAAATTCCGGCTTTCTCCACCGCTATCTGCTCGCGAGTATCCCCTAACCAATCCTGATGATCCAGCGCTATACTCGTAACAATGGCAACAGTAGCATCGACGATATTTGCAGCGTCTAGACGCCCGCCAAGCCCCACCTCCAACACCATCACATCAACGGCTCGTTCGCGAAAGACCCACAATGCTGCCAGTGTGGCAAACTCGAAATAGGTGAGCGAAATATCTTCGCGCGCTATTTCGATCTGTTCAAAGGCTGCAATAATCAATTCATCCGGCACTTCGCTGCCAGCCACTCGTATACGTTCATTAAAGCGCAAAAAATGCGGGGAACTGCTCACACCAACAACACGTCCGCACTGCATCAGGACCGCTTCCAGCACGGCGCAGGTTGACCCTTTACCGTTGGTGCCAGCAACCGTAATCACCGGCACTGTAGCCGGAAGGAGGTTCATTTTGAGGGCGACGGACGATACACGTTCCAGCCCGAGATCAATCTCCCTGGGATGAAGCGTCTCTAGCCGTTCCAGCCACTGCGCCAGCGAGGCCTTACTCATCCTCTTTTAGCGGCGCTTCCGTGTCTGCAACACTTTCATCGACGGCTTCCGCCTCTGGCGGCAGTTCTTCAGCGGTTTCAATTTCAGCTTCCTGAACTGGAACCGTAAGCGGATAATTGGTCATTTTTGAAAGCAAACCGGCGATGACGCCGCGCATTTCGTTGCGGTGAACAATCATGTCAATCGAGCCGTGTTCCAACAAAAATTCGCTGCGCTGGAAACCTTTGGGCAGCTTTTGCCTGATAGTCTGCTCGATAATATTTGGCCCGGCAAACCCGACTCGCGCATCGGGCTCAGCGATATTGATATCACCCAAAAGCGCCAGAGAAGCCGAAACTCCACCGTACACCGGGTCGGTCATTACGGAGATATAAGGGACTCCGTGCTGTTTCATGCGTTCAATAACGGCGCTTGTTTTGGCCATCTGCATCAGCGAAATGAGGGCCTCCTGCATCCGGGCGCCCCCAGAGGCAGAAAAACACACCATTGGAATATTCTTCTCGAGAGCAATTTGAGCAGCTCGAGTAAATTTTTCGCCTACCGCATAGCCCATGGAACCGCCGTGAAAGTTAAACTCAAAGGCAACAACCACAACAGGCAAGCCCTGTACTTGGCCGGTCATGGCTATAAGTGCATCTTTTTCACCGGTCGATTTTTGCGCACCGCTCAATCGATCCCTATAGCGTTTCTTATCTTTGAACTTTAGCCGATCCACCGGCTCGATATCGGTCAATACCTCTTCGCGCTGGTCGGCGTCAAGAAAAACATCAAGACGTCGCCTGGCGCCAATACGGCTGTGGTGGTCGCATTTCGGACACACATCATCATTGCGGTCAACATCAGGGCGATACTGCACTGCTTCGCACTTAACGCATTTTTTCCACAGTCCTTCTGGTACAGAGGAGCGCTTTTCGCCGCCTTCGCTGCGTACACCCGACGGTAAGATCTTGTCAATCCAACTCATAGTATCCCCCAAATTTCGGCACTATTATAAACGTGAGACACGCTCTCTAGGAAGCTGTTCCCGCGATACCCTGGCGAATATTTGCCACCAGCGACGAAGCCGCCTCAATTGCAGCACTAACACTACCTCCGCCGGATACCACATCAACCACGCTCTGAACCAACGCACTCCCTACCACGACACCATCAGCCGCACTGGCAACCGCTGCAGCAGATACCGCATCTTTAATACCGAAGCCGACGGCTATGGGCAAATCGGTATGCTCTCTTATGATCCCTACCTGACGAGACACATCCTGTGCATCCAGATTACCCGCACCTGTCACACCTTTTAGGGCCACGTAGTAGATAAACCCGCTGGCCTGGCCGGTTATCAAGCCTATTCGTGAATCCGGCGTGGTTGGCGCTATCAGAAAGATATTGTCAATACCGACCCGCTGCAGCTCGACATTGAGTTCTTTGACCTCTTCGGGGGGAATATCTACCGTCAATAAACCATCCAAACCGGCGTCAGAGGCGGCGTCGGCAAAAGTTGCAAATCCCATATGCATAACCGGATTAGCATAGCCCATTAATAGCACGGGGGTATTTTGGTCGGTGAGTCGGAACTCCCTCACCATTGCCAATGCCGTTCGCAAGCTGACCTTATTCGCCAGGGCACGCTCGTGTGCCAATTGAATTACAGGCCCCTCTGCCATCGGATCTGAAAACGGCACTCCCAACTCCAGAATGTCTGCTCCGGCTGCTACCAATGCATGCATAGCCGGCACGGTAAATTCAATGCTCGGATCACCAGCCACCAGATAGGGAATGAGGGCTGTTTTGCCTGCTTCCTTCAATTGGCGAAAACGCCCCTCTATACGACTCACTGTGCTTTCTCCCTAAATCGAAATGCCGTCGAGTTCCGCAACGGTATGAATATCTTTATCTCCCCTGCCTGACAGATTAACAATAACCGTCTGCTCCGGAGACATTCCCGCGGCAAGCGTCTCGGCGTAAGCCAGCGCATGACTACTCTCAAGGGCGGGTATAATACCCTCCACCTGGGTGAGTGTGTGGAATGCTCTTAGCGCTTCATCATCATTGGCCACGACATATTTCACCCGGCCATTGTCTTTCAACCAGGCGTGTTCAGGACCAACACCCGGATAGTCCAGGCCGGCCGATATAGAGTGGGTATGTTGAATCTGGCCGTCCTCGTCCTGCATCAGGTAGGTACGATTGCCATGCAGTACGCCTGGCGTTCCGGCTGTCAGCGGCGCTGCGTGCTGATCCGTGGCCAAGCCAAGACCGCCGGCCTCCACGCCATACATTTCTACACCATCATCTTCGAGAAACGGATGGAACAGCCCGATGGCGTTGGATCCTCCACCCACGCAGGCTACCAAGGCATCAGGCAAACGCCCGATCTGTGACAAACTCTGGGCTCGTGCTTCCCGTCCGATCACACATTGAAAATCACGCACCAGCATGGGATAGGGGTGTGGCCCGGCCACAGTGCCGATGATATAAAATGTATCGTCGACATTGGTCACCCAATCACGCATTGCTTCGTTCATGGCATCTTTGAGTGTACGGGACCCGGAGGTAACGGAAATGACTTCTGCACCCAACAATTTCATACGATAAACATTACTGGCCTGGCGCACGATATCGTCAGCGCCCATAAAAACCTGGCATTCCAAGCCGAGCCGAGCGGCAATAGTTGCCGTGGCGACACCATGCTGGCCTGCACCCGTTTCAGCAATGATACGTTTCTTGCCCATGTATTTTGCCAACAGCGCTTGCCCCACCGTGTTGTTCACTTTGTGGGCACCCGTGTGGTTAAGATCTTCTCTTTTCAAAAATAGACGCGCTCCACCGACCTGCGCCGACCACCTTTTCGCCTCGTACAGTGGCGAGGGGCGACCCACGTAATGGCTGAGGTCTTCGTCCAATTCACGCTGAAACTCCGGATCGACGGATAGTTTCCGGTACAGAGTTTCCAGTTCCTCAAGCGCCGACATCAAAGTCTCTGATACGTATTTCCCGCCATAAACACCAAAGCGGCCCGCTTCATCGGGAACCGAAGCAAATAAACCTTTTGTAATTTCACCCGTCATTTCACAATCCATCCAAACGTTGATCAGCTGCACGCACAGCCGAAATAAAATCTCTTATTGCCGATCTACTTTTGATACCCGGCTCTGACTCCACCCCCCCGCTTACATCTACCGCAGCGGGCCGAACCTGCTCAATCGCGGCGGCAACATTTTCCGGGTTCAAGCCTCCGGCCAATACGATGGACTTTGGAAAAGCACCTGTCGCAAGGGCCCAATCAAAAGTCCTGCCTGTACCCCCCGGCACACCTTGCTGCCAGGCATCCAGCAATATTCCACGAGCAGAACGATATAGCTCGCTCAGCGAAACAATGTCGGTTGAGGGCTGCACACGCAGGGCTTTCAGAAACGGCCGTCCAAATTGAGCACAAAATTCGGGGGTTTCATCACCGTGAAACTGGAGAATATCGACCGGAACAGTATTCAATATACGTTCAATACTCTGGACCGGTTCATTGACAAATAAAGCAACCACCGAAACAAAGGGCGCGACTGAATTGACGCAGTCAAGCGCCTGCTCAACGGTAACAGCCCGTGGGCTTTTGGCATAAAACACAAGTCCGATGGCGTCGGCACCGCATTCAACAGCAGCTTGCGCATCTTCCGGCCTTGTAATACCGCAAATTTTTATACGCGTATGGGCCACGGGACGGAGAATCTACAGAAAAAGGAGGCGTATATAATAACAGGCAATACAGCCCTGTGTCTTTAGTCGATCAACATCAGGGGGCCAACGGATGACAGGGGTAGCAGGTATTGCTCAGGGTATTCTACCTTCACCAGATACAAGCCATCTGCCGGCGCGGTTTCTGCCGCAAGCTGCCGATCACGCCCCTCCATGATTTCCGCCAGCCAGGACGCCGTCTGGCGGCCAGACCCCACTGCCATAAGAGATCCGGCAATATTACGTACCATATGATGGAGAAATGCATTCGCCTGGATATCAATCACAATCATTTCGCCACGCCTGGCCACCTGCAATGAATGAACATTGCGCATAGCCGTTCTGGATTGGCAGCTCGCTGCCCTAAAAGCGCTGAAGTCTCGTTCTCCCAGCAGGCACTGGGCGGCACTGTGCATCAGATCGGCGTCCAAGGGCCTGCGCTGCCAGGTAATCTTGCCATTCAACAGAGCCGGCCGGACCGGCACATTGGCGATAATGTAACGATAACGCCGGGAGAGCGCTGAAAATCGCGCATGAAAGTCCTGGGGGACTACAACTGCCCAATGCACTCGAATATCTTTCGGCAGATTGGCGTTAGCGCCCATTACCCAGGATTTGCTGCTGCGAGTGACAGGTGGGTCGAAATGAATTATTTGTGCATGACCGTGCACACCGGTATCAGTGCGCCCGGCGCACTGAACCCGAATTGGCGCTGCTGCCACCGCAGCCAGAGCATCCTCGAGTTTTTCCTGAACAGTGTCAACGGGCAGATGCGGCTGCGCCTGCCAGCCACTATAACAAGCGCCATCATACTCAATTCTGCAAGCGACTCGCGCTCCTACAGAGATAGGGTCCGATGAAAAATACGAACTGGATTCAGTCAAGCCGCTCCAGGAGAATTTTCGCTTCTTCTTTTTGGCCAGCACTGCCCTCTACGGCCACTTCTTCCAGAATCTGCTTGGCGCCGTCTTCATCACCCATGTCCAGATAAGCTCTGGCGAGATCCAGCTTGGTAGACATCTCGTTGCCGCCTTCGGCAAAAACCAGATCTTCTTCGTCGTCCGCATCCAGAAGTTCGTCGCCAAAATCGGCTGAGAGGTCAAGATCGTCGTCGAGAATATTTGCAGCAGGCGCCTCGATTTCCAGTTCGCCAAAGTCTGCTTCAAGTGTCTCACCGGTATCTTGGGTAAGATCGAGGTCCGCCATCAGCTCAAGTGGCTCATCCAGGGCCGCTGCAGAATCGATATCGGACAGGCCACCAAGCCAATCACTGCCGTTGCCGGCACCGCGCAAAATATTTTCGGCACGAGAGATGTCAGTGTCCACGCCTATATCTTTAAGTTCGTTGTATTGCAGCAGGGCCTCATCCTTATTGCCCATCTCAGCGCTCAGCTCGACTAACTTGACCCGATAGGCTGGATTGCGAGGGTCATTGTCGATGGCGGTTTTTAGCAGGTCTACTGCTTGCGGGTAACGGCCGTACGCAATATATATATCGGCTTCAGCGAGCGCGTCGCCTGCTTCATCTGAAGCGTACTCATCATTTTTTCCCTCTCCGTAACCACTTCCGGGAAGCACTTCGGTGTCGTCTTCTTCAGGCTCCAGCACTAGCTCTGGTTCAAGGTCGAGGGTTTGGTCGAGTTCCAGATCCAGCGTCGAATCCTCGGCCAGCTCTGGTTCAACCAAAGGAACCTCTTCAGCGACGTCTATATCTATATCTATTTCTGTGTCATTGAGTTCAACGTCGGTATCGGGCAATTTGACGTCTGCAAAGACATCGCGATGGACAGTTTCCGATACAGTCTCTTCGCTATCTGCAGAGCTACGACGGCGCCAAAAGAAAAATGCTCCCCCAGCGGCTGCCAGCAATAAACCCAGAATATAATACAGCGTGTTGCTGGCGGGCTCTTCGGCCACAGGGGCGGGTAAGGGCTTCGGCGCAGGTTCTGGTGCTGCGACGGCCGGCACTTCCGCCGGGGCAGGATCGATAGCCTGGCCGGAATCAGCCTCCAGCGCGTCGGCAGCCTCTACCGTTTGACTTTCTTCCAGTGCCAATTCTGCTTCGCCCTCTGCGGCACCTGTATTTGCCAGAGCGTCCTGCAAGGCTGAGATCTGATCATCCTTGAGGCTAACAATGTGTTGCAGAGTTTCAACCTGCTCTTCCATCGCTGCCAAACGATCGGATAGCTCAGTGCGTTCTCGCTCTAACCCCTCTGTGTTTTCAGCCGCACCAGCGTATGAAGATACGCTCTCGGGTGATTCATCCGATGGCACAGACTGATCCTGCGTGGGCTGCGCTGAAATTCGCAGCGAAGCACCACTGGAGGCTCTGGATTCAGTCTCCACCCCATCGCGCCAATCCTGATTCTGCTGCTGAACTTCTTTTTGTGCACCGGCAAGATTATCGGAGCTGATATCACTCGAACCCGGTAAATAGATGATATAGCCAGCTTTGATACGGTTGATATTGCCACCGATGAACGCATTAGGGTTAAGGCGCTGAATGTCTAGCATCGTCTGATGTACAGAAGTGCCTTCAGGCTTTGACTTTAATGCGATACCCCAGAGGGTTTCATCCCGCCGGATCATGTATTGGTCGCCCGCCAACGGTGAGTCCGATGCGTTGGAGCCAAATTCGCGATCGGGCATTTCACCCGGACGAAGATCCGACTTCGCCGTTGTTACACGCGTGCCAGTACTAGCGGCGGCTCCCTGTGGCTTTTTTGGGGAATCTTCCCCGCCTTCGGTCTCCGTCACCCTCTGGCTCGCTGAAATGACGGGGGATACTGTGTCAAAAGTTGGTGGATCAACCAGAACCGTGTATTCCCTAAGCAGTCGACCAGTAGGCCAGCGCGCTTCAATCAGAAAGTCGAGATACGGCTCCAGTACGGGATCTTCAGAGGTGACAAGAATTTTGCCAGTGCCCTGTTCATTGATCTGAATTTCGAATTTAATACTGGTTAAAAAGTAGGCTCGATCGATGCCCAGTTTTTCAAAATCTTCGGACGTTGCCAGCCGAACACGAATTTGGTCCTCGTGCAGGCCCGCTGCGCTGTGAATATCTACGGTAGCCGTTAGAGGCTCATTTAGAAAGGATTCGAGCTTCAACTCTCCCAAACCGAGTGCCGAGACAACACCGGTATGCATGCAGCTCAATGCAAATACTGCAGTTGCTAACCTACGAGCCATATAAACGCCTTATTATTTTACCTGCCAAATGTTGGCCGGTATCCCCCTGGGTCCAGCCCCTAAACCCGGATCATCACGCGTACCGTACAAGTCCCCTTGTACGCCCTTGCGGCGCGCATAAGCACGTCCGTGTACTCGTAATAATCTGGCCCCTAAACTACTCTCTATTCCCGACCAAGTATCTTTTATATATAGGTATTAATCAAGCATTCGGCAATTTGCACACTATTGAGAGCAGCACCCTTTCTGACGTTGTCAGAGACCACCCACAGGTCCAGACCCCTGGGGTGAGAAATGTCCTCTCTGATACGTCCTACAAAGACCCCGTCCTTACCCGCGGAGTCCACTACAGCCGTGGGATAGGCGCCGTCTGCATGTTCATCTATAACGATTACGCCGGGGGCATTTTCCAACAAAGTTCGCGCTTCTGAGGCGGTAATTTTGTCGACAGTTTCCACGTGTACAGCTTCAGAATGGCCAAAAAATACCGGAACTCTTACACACGTTGGGTTTACCTGAATCCCTTCATTGGCAAAAATTTTCTGGGTTTCCCATACCATCTTCATCTCTTCACGGGTATAACCATTCTCCTGAAAAGTATCTATCTGCGGCAAAACATTAAACGCTATCTGCTTTGGGTAGGCTTTACATTCCACTTCCTTGCCATTTAGCAAATTGGCGGTTTGTCCGGCCAGTTCTTCGATTGCTTCCTTGCCAGTACCTGAGACGGCCTGATAGGTAGCCACGTTGATCCTTTCAATTCCTACAGCATCGTAGATGGGCTTGAGCGCCACCAACATCTGGATAGTAGAACAATTCGGGTTAGCGATTATATTTCGCTTGCTGTATCCGGCTAGTGCCTCGATATTCACTTCGGGAACAATCAGGGGAATATCCTCATCGCGCCTGAACTGTGATGTGTTATCGATGACCACGCAACCTGCAGCTGCAGCCTTGGGGGCAAATTCTTCAGAAATACTGCCACCGGCAGAAAAAAGCCCGATTTGCACCTGGGAGAAATCAAATTCTGCCAAATCTGTGACCCGTACAGTCTTGCCATTGAACATGATGGTCTTACCGGCGGACCTGGAGCTCGCTAACGGATAAAGATTGCGCACCGGAAAATTACGCTCCTCCAGAATTGAAATCATTGCCTCGCCAACAGCACCTGTAGCGCCAACAACCGCCACATCATATAAATCAGTCATTTTTTTGTCTCTTACATTGGGTGGAAAAATAATTTTGCAAAAAATCAGCCGCGTAAAACGTCAAATACCGCTGTGCCCATTTCGACCGTAGTTACCAGCTGATGCGACCCTGAGTGTATATCGGCGGTGCGCAACCCCTGGTCAAGCACTGTGCTAACAGCTTGTTCAATCGCATCGGCAGCTTCCGGGCATGCCAGGGTGTATCGAAGCATCATGGCCACAGAAAGAATCGTTGCCAATGGATTGGCCTTACCTTGACCGGCGATATCCGGCGCTGAACCATGGCAGGGTTCGTACATGCCCCGGCCTTCCTGATCAAGTGAGGCCGACGGCAACATACCGATTGACCCGGTAAGCATCGCTGCCGCATCTGACAATATATCGCCGAACATATTGCCGGTTACAAGCACGTCAAACTGCTTGGGCGCCATTACTAATTGCATTGCCGCATTGTCAACATAGATATGACTCAATTCCACATCGGGATACTCAACCGCCACTTCTTCCATGACTTCACGCCACAGCACTGTCACTTCAAGTACATTCGACTTGTCGACGGAACACACCCGCTTGTCGCGCTTACGGGCAAGTGAAAACGCCAGGTGGGCGATTCTGCGAATTTCAGATTCGCGATAAACATAAGTATTAAAGCCTTCACGTTCACCGTTTTCCAATGTACGAATACCGCGCGGTTCACCGAAATAAATACCGCCGGTTAACTCCCTCACGATGAGAATATCCAAACCCGCCACCAGTTCGGGTTTCAGGCTGGAAGCATCAGCGAGCTGTGGGTACAAAATCGCAGGGCGCAAATTACCAAACAACTGCAGCTCGGAGCGGATACCCAACAGACCTTTTTCAGGGCGCAGGTGGCGTTCAACATCATCCCACTTGGGGCCACCGACAGCGCCAAGCAATATTGCATCTGCCGCACGTGCTTTATCCAATGTCTCTTCCGGTAGCGGTACACCACACTCATCCAGTGCGGCGCCACCGAGTAAACCGTATTCCAGCTCCAGGTCCAATTCAAACTTGCGCCCGACTTCCTCCAGAACCTTTACGGCCTCAGTCATTATTTCAGGGCCGATATAATCGCCCGGGAGAACCAATATATTTTTCTTGCTCACGCTTGTCGCTCCGTTTCCTATGCCGTTTCTAAATCGACATATCTAAATATAGTCAGACGTTTTTAATGGCACCAAATAACCAGGGAGAAGTTTCACGCAAGCGTGCTTCATAGCTGCGAATAGCATCCTCACTTTGCAAAGTCAGCCCTATGTCATCAAGTCCGTTAAGCAGGCAGTGTTTGCGAAACCCATCTACTTCAAATGAAACTTCTTCTCCTTCAGGCGTTACAACACGCTGGAGATCCAAGTCAATACGCAGGCTATAGCCCTCGTTCGCATACATCGCCTGAAAGAGGTTTTCCACAACATCTTCTGCCAGGACTATGGGCAAAACACCGTTCTTAAAACAGTTGTTGTAAAAAATATCTGCGTAGCTGGGTGCGATCACACAGCTAAAACCATAGTCTTCCAAGGCCCAGGGCGCGTGCTCCCGGCTCGACCCACAGCCAAAGTTTTCTCGGGCAAGTAAGATTGAAGCACCGGCGTAACGCTTATGATTTAGAGGAAAGTCAGGGTTGAGAGGCCGTGAACCGCAGTCTTGTCCCGGTTGCCCCTCATCGAGGTAACGCATCTCATCAAACAGATTGGGGCCAAAGCCACTGCGTTTAATCGACTTCAAAAACTGCTTGGGAATAATCATATCCGTGTCGACATTGGCACGGTCCATGGGCGCGACAACGCCATCCAAAACGGTAAACTGCTTCATTACGCTTTCTCCCGAAAGCTGCGCACGTCAACGAAGTGGCCGGCGACTGCAGCAGCGGCAGCCATTGCCGGGCTTACCAGGTGCGTACGGCCACCAAACCCCTGACGCCCTTCAAAATTACGATTTGAGGTGGAGGCACAATGCTCCCCCTGCCCAAGCTTGTCGGCATTCATCGCCAGACACATAGAACATCCTGGCTCGCGCCACTCCATACCCGCTGCAATAAATATCTTGTCCAGCCCCTCCGCTTCTGCCTGCTTCTTAACTTCGCCCGAACCGGGCACAACCAATGCCTGGTTGATAGTGCTCGCGACCTTTTGGCCCTTGATCACATCCGCGGCAGCGCGCAAATCTTCTATGCGCGAATTGGTACAGGAGCCTATAAATACCTTATCCAGTTTTATATCAGTAATCGGAGTACCGCCGGCCAGTCCCATATACGCCAGGGCTCGCACAACACCGTCTCGCTTGGAGCCGGCTTCCATCGATTCAGGGTTGGGTAAAACGCCGTCTACCGGCAAAACCATTTCTGGTGACGTTCCCCAGGTCACCTGAGGCTGAATATCTTCACCGCGCAGTTCCACTATTTTGTCAAAGTGCGCATCCTCGTCAGTGTGCAATTCCCGCCAGGCTTTTTCAGCTGCATCCCACATTGCTCCGGTTGGGGCAAACGGACGACCCTTAACGTAATCAAGGGTTGTGTCATCCACCGCAATCATGCCCATGCGGGCACCGGCTTCGATAGACATATTGCATATGGTCATACGACCTTCCATGCTCATATCGCGCACAACCTGACCGCCAAATTCAATAGCGTAGCCAGTGCCACCGGCTGTTCCTATTTCACCGATGATTGCCAACGCCACGTCTTTTGCGGTGACGCCGCTGGACAACACACCATCGACTCGAATCAGCAGGTTTTTCATTTTTTTCTGGATAAGACATTGCGTTGCCAGCACATGCTCAACTTCCGAGGTGCCAATGCCGTGCGCAAGTGCGCCAAAAGCACCGTGCGTAGACGTATGGGAATCACCACAGACAACTGTCATTCCGGGAAGCGTCGCGCCCTGCTCGGGTCCGACAACATGCACGATACCCTGGCGCACGTCGTTAATATCAAATTTGACAATATCGAACTCGGCGCAGTTTTCGTCCAGAGTCTGCACCTGCAAACGTGAAATAGGGTCGGCAATGGCTGCGACCCCGCCCAAGCGCTCTTTACGCTCGGTGGGCACGTTGTGATCTGGCACCGCAAGAATGGCATCCAGGCGCCACGGTGCACGACCCGCCAAACGCAAGCCTTCAAAGGCCTGCGGCGAGGTCACCTCATGAATCAATTGCAGGTCTATGTAGATCAGGGCAGTGCCATCTTCGCGCTGCTCAACCAAATGGCTTTGCCATAATTTGTCGTAAAGTGTCTGTCCGGCCATGGGACACCTCGCTTGTCTTTAGGTAGGGGATAATAATTCAGAGCGATAATACGCTTGACCCCTTGATAACTCCAATTTATTATTTTTATAGTTTAGATAACTAATTGGAATGCCAAATACGGCAGGGCAAACATATGGATACGCAAAACCTGAAAGCTTTTGTCCTTGTAGCAGAGACCGGGTCGTTTTCCGCAGCGGCAGAAAAACTACACCTAACCCAGCCCGCTGTCAGTAAGCGGGTAGCCCTGCTGGAACAACAGCTGGGCCGGGATTTATTCGATCGAATCGGTCGCAATGTAAGCCTCACAGAAGCGGGCAACGCCCTGCTCCCTCACGCCAGAACAATATCACTGCAATTGCTGGCGGCGGAGCAAGCCGTACTGGATTTGTCCGGTGATGTTACTGGCGCACTGAGACTCGCCACCAGCCACCATATTGGTTTACACCGACTACCACCGGTATTGAACGAGTTCAGTCGAAAATTTCCTGGTGTAAAGATTGATATTGAATTCATGGATTCGGAACAGGCCTATGAACTCATCACGCAAGGCAAGGTGGAACTGGCGGTGGTAACACTCGCACCCAACTCAGAGACAAACGTTATTGCAGAACCTGTGTGGAGGGATCCACTGGATTTTATGGTATCTGCGAACCACGAGCTGGCGACCCGAAAGAATTGCGACCTGAAATTTCTCAGCCAATGCCCGGCGATTTTGCCAGGATTGAACACTTATACTGGGCAAATCGTAAAACGCCTCTTCGACACGCATAATTTACAGCTGCAGGTTTCCATGGCAACCAACTATCTGGAAACGGTTCGCATGATGACATCGGTAGGCTTGGGCTGGACAGTACTGCCGCGAAGCATGATCGATGGGTCTTTAACGGCAATTGATGTAGCCGGGGATACGATTGAGCGTACCCTGGGTTTGGTATTTCACCGCGGGCGCAGTCTTTCGCGCGCCGCCCTGGCTTTTAATGAAACGCTGAGAAACTTTGCGGATGAGCCCCAAGCTCACAGCTGAGTGTCTGGGAATCTGTGGGACCGCTGGGAGGGTATTTCATGATGACCGGTAATTAAGGTGTGCCTGGCGTTGACAGCGGGAATTGAAGCTGGCAAATGATCGCGTCAAGCGACCCCTCCTCCCCTGCGAGTTCCTTGTCAATCCAGGACACAAATGATGCCTCGTGTGTAATCATGGACTGCAGAACAGCCTGGTCTTGGGCGGGGCCGGCTGCAGCGATGTCCTGGAAGCGCTCCACGAATTGGTTCACCAGAGGTTTCAAACCCGCAAGAAACTCCACCCAACTGGCTTCCTGGTATGCTGCTACGATTCCGTCACTGAGCTCACTATCCTGGTCTTCCACCAAGTCAAACCCATACTTGAACATGAATGGTCGCAGGCGCGCCTTGGTTTCCGTCTCCAATTGCAAAGCTGTACCGAAATGATATTTTTCCCGCTCGTTTTTAGCCACTTTCAGCAGCGCGAGAAAAATAGCCTCGCCCAGTACTTCGCTTTGATATAACTCGTGTACACACGCTGGATATTCGGTAATGCTCATTTTTGCGTCTCCTGTATTGCGGGCTCCGTTGGCAAGGTGCTTTGATGATACTACTGAAAATAAGCACGCCCAACCAGACCCATCGGCTGAGAGACACACAGTATGTCCGCAAAGACCTATGATAGTCATCAACATCACCCTTATTGAGTCCTTTCCAGCGTACGGTTCTCGTGATCCCAATCGGGCTCTTCGCGATCGAGGTACGGTACTTCAATAAAGAGGCGTGCTAGTCCTGATTTCAGTGGCCGCAGTGTAAGCTACTACCCCAGTAGAGCAATATCGGCCCAATCGGCTTGCTGAAAAGCTGAGTAGAACTGCTCGGGAGAATGCGGAACCAATCATGGATAGCGCAATTTGAGTCTTTATTTATAGCGGTATAGTAAATTTTCAGGGCGTTTTTCATCCGCATAAAACCCGAGTTGTAAAAACTGAACAATCCTTCAATATATCCCTTGGTTTCATACTCGACCAGGAGATGTATATGTCTGCCAACGAATACGCCTACAGCCCAATATCGACAAAAAATCCCTTCCGGTACGCGCTGGCGCTGTGGCGCTTCATGCGCAGTAAGACCGACGATGACATTATTTCCGAAGTAGCCATCATCGAAATCGGTTTTGCGCGCTCACGTTTCGGGCGCCGCCTGGCACGCTGGGAAGAGACCATCGATTTACTGAAAAAGAATCCTGAGCTGGCCAACACACTGCACGAAAAAAATGTAAGTGGGCCAATTATTGTCGAGGAACTGGAGGGTCTGGAATATGGCACCGTGGGTCAGGTATTCGCTGAGCATTGTCGTAACAGGGGTATTAATCCCAATCTAATAAATATCCCGTTGGAAGAGGAGTCGGACTGGTTGCTCAACCACCTTTTCCAGAGCCACGACATCTGGCACGTCGTTACGGGCTGGGCTAATGACGAGGTTGGTGAAGTTGGGCTAGCGGGCTTCTATTGCGGGCAGTTACGCAGCCCACCCTTTTTCATTTTCCTGTTCGCGTTGATTATGCTCAAGAAAGTTTTGCGTAAAGATGAACAAATCGATCAATACATCAGCGCTTTTTGTACCGGTTATCGCTCGGGCTGTTCTGCACAGTGTTTGTTTGGCATTGACTGGACTCAGCATTGGGCCGTCCCGCTCAAGGAAATGCGCCGCAGCCTAGGGGTTGATAGTAGCGAGGCAGGGGAATATGGCGAGGGTATTCTGGCCCAGGCAGCTTAAGCCCGCGATACATCACTACAAATGTTCGAAAAGACAAGATTCAGGGATGGTGGGGACAACTACTACTGACAAAAGTCATGTAAGACTGAAGTGAAATTTTCATAACGTAATAAAATTAGTATCGGGGAAAAAATGAACAAATCAAAGTTGGCCGTCGCAATTCTGATATCTCAAGCCACGGTTCTAGGTTCCGTACCTGTGCATTCGCAAGTCCTTGAGGAGGTTTTGGTAACGGCACGTAAGCGAGTCGAAAACCTCATGGATGCGCCGGTCGCTGTTTCGGTGGTGAGCGGTTCTGCGATGGACCAAGAGGGCATTACGAACCTGGAACAACTCAGTGCCAAGGTGCCCAGCTTACAGATCGGCCGATCTGCGCTGGCCAGCGGAATCTATATTCGGGGAATAGGCTCGGGCATTAATGCCGGTTTTGAGCAGTCTGTTGGCATGTACATGGACGGCATCAATCAATCGCGCAGTCGTCAGTTCACCTTGTCTATGGTGGACCTGGCGAGAGTAGAGATTTTGCGCGGCCCACAAAGCCTGTTATTTGGCAAAAATACAGTTGCTGGCGCTATTAAGGTTGAAACTAATAACCCTGCAATAGACGACGACTTCAACGGTTATATCGCCGCGGATATTGAGCCGGAATATGGCACAGCCCGCGGAACCGCGGTACTTTCAGGAGGTCTCACCGATAATTTTGCTGCCAGGTTGGCGGTACGCTATCAGGAGACCGACGGCTATGTTGATAATGTTCTAATTGACCAGGACGTGCAGGAGCGGGATGACACTCTCGCCAGGTTAACACTGGCATGGGAGCCCAGTGACACATTACGGCTGGTGGGCAAGGCCTCGTACACAGAAATGGATGGTGTGGGTATTGACCAGGTCAATGCGGTAGCAGATCCGAGCTTGTTAGAGGGTCAGCTGGCAGGCCAGAACCAACTCACTTTGTTCCAGGTCATGGGAACCATCGCGGCATTCGAAACACCAGGGTTTACCGCGGCAACTGGCAGCAAGGAGTATGAGTCCTGGACAGGCAATCTGGATTGGGCGCCCTACGACGAAGAGAAAACAGAGGCAACCCAGTTTTCTTTGCGCGCGGACTGGGAGGTCGGTCAATTCACCTTAACGTCGCTGACCGGCTACAGTGAGTTCGAACTCGCGCAGCAACAAGATACCGATTTTCACCCTGGTAATGTCGTGGGGGGGCTAGGTCTTGAGGATGTTGATCAGTTTAGTCAGGAGCTGCGCATAAACAGTAATTTTGATGGGGCATTCAACTTCACCGCTGGTCTGTATTACGAGGAACAGGACCAGCTTGTTACCGGCAGCCCCGCTATCGATGGTACGTTAGGGGGCTTACTTGGCCAGCTTCCCGCCAGTGGAATAAGCCCGACACTACCAGATCTACCGCTGTCGGTTCTTGGTATTAACAGCGCCTGGAACGGATTGGTACTCACCCAACTGGATCCGGCAAATGCTGTGCTTATTGGTGCCGAACAGGATGTGATTATTAGTGACTGGGTAAATGAGTCCGACAATAATACCCTCGCTGTCTTTGTCGAAATGACAGTTGGGCTAACGGATGCGCTGTTCCTGGATATTGGCGGACGCTACTCTGAGGACGAAAAGAGAACACATAAAACGGGGGCTCAAGGTGTCGGTTCGCCAACGGATTCGGTGGTTGTTATTACCCCGGATGGTATGCCGACCGGGGCGCTGGATGCGCAAAACACTGCTCTGGTTGCCGCATCCTGGGGGGCACTGGGCTCCTATGTTCACGACCAGGATCTGAAGCGCGACGAAAGCCATTTCGACCCCTCTGTACGCCTGCGCTGGGATGCAAACGATGACACAATGGTGTATTTATCCTACACGGAAGGCTACAAGTCTGGCGGGTTTAATGCCTCGGGTGACACCGCCAACCCGGATGGCACACCGGGCAAGGGAACCGAGTTCGAAGACGAGCAAGCCGAAGCCTGGGAACTGGGTGTGAAAACCAGTTTTATGGATAATCGCGGGCGCTTCAGCACCACTTTCTTTCGTACCGAAATCGAAGACCTTCAGGTCACCTCGTTTCAGGGTACCAACTACATTGTCAGTAACGCCGCTTCTCTTATAAGCCAGGGCGTGGAACTCGAAACACAGTTTGCACTGACACAGGAGTGGGAAATAGGCGGAGCACTGGCCTATCTCGATTCCGAATACGACAAATATCCCGATGCGCCCTGTACTATTTATCAAGTCGCAGAGGTAGGCCCCGACTGCGTCCAGGATTTGAGCGGCGAACGCGGGAACAACGCACCCGAGTGGAGCGCAATGGTCTACGCAAGCTACGAGAAGGCCCTGGGTAACAATTTGCTGTTTCGTTTCAATACCGACGCCTCTTACAAGGATGAGTACTTCATCGATGGCGACCTCGACCAAAATGCCCTCCAGGATAGCTACGTTAAGGTCAATGCGCGCCTGGGCCTGGCGTCGGCGAATAACAGTTGGGAGGTCGCTGTTTACGGGCGTAACCTGACTGATGAAACAACTTATAGCGCCGCCGTGGACTCTCCACTCAGTGCCGGCATCTATGGTCACAGGATAGAAGAACCGCTGATAATTGGCCTGCAGGGGCGTTACAATTTCTAGCCAGCCAGATCTACGATACTAGCCGAAAGGCCACCACTACGTGAGTATCAGCGGTCATACAGTACGTGTAAATAACCTCGACCTCAATGTACACATTGAAGGCGAAGGGCCGGCAGTTTTGCTTCTTCACGGCTTCCCCGATTCCAATGCCCTGTGGCGACACCTGATACCCGCGTTGTCTGCGGCTGGGTATACCGTCATTGCACCAGATCAGCGCGGTTTCGGTGAATCGGATGCACCAGCGGGGGTAGAACATTATCGAGCGGCGACTCTGGTCAGTGACGCGATAGCCCTGCTGGATGCGCTCAATATTTCAACGGCCCATCTGGTGGGCCACGATTATGGCGCCCTGGTGGGCTGGATGCTGGCTGGCCTGCACGGTGAACGATTTCTCAGTTACACCGCCCTGTCCGTAGGCCATCCTGCTGCCTACGTCGCTGCAGGGGGAAAGCAGAAGCGCATGACCCGGTTCAGAGGCTTTTTTTTAGTACGAGGACTTTCTGAAGCGATATTGAGAGCGGGCAATTGGATGGCGTTTCGCAGGTTGGTACGCCATCACCCGGAAACAACACACTGGATAAAAGACCTCTCCCGCCCCGGCCGCTTGACCGCTGCCATAAATTGGTACCGGGCCAATATTCGGATAATTTCTACTGCAACCGGTGTTCCCCGTGTGGGTATCCCCGTGATGGGCGTGTGGTCTTCACAAGATCTGGCGTTAGCGGAAGACCAGATGATCAATAGTGCGCAGCATGTCGACAACACATTCAGATATGAGCGACTGGATGGCTGCAGTCACTGGATACCGCTTGATAGGCCGGAAACTACCATCGCGTTATTGTTGGATTTTCTGACGAAGCAAGCAAAGCCGAGCTTGGCGCACTGACGATAACTGCCCATGAACCCTACCCACCTATCAGGATCGAATTAATGAGTTTTACCCTACGAATTTTCAATATTCTCCTGAAAATATTTTCACGTCGAGGGATGGGAGATATACATCTCAGTGATAATACTGCCCAACGTTTTGTTGAACATGCCACCCAAATGGACAACCTGGCTGCCCGCTTCATCAAAAATAATGTTCATCCGGTTATTGCTACGGAACGGGAGCATTGGGTCTGGGTAGGCGATCCAACAAAATCAAAACGCCATATCCTGTATCTTCACGGCGGTGGTTTCATCACACACATGCCGAAAACCTATCGGTACTGGGCCGATCGATTGGCCACAATGAATGACGCCTCCGTATTACTGGTCGATTACCGCCTGGCTCCGGCCCACCCCCACCCTGCCGGGCTAAACGATTGTCTAGACGCGTATCGCTGGATGGTCCAGGATCAAAAAATTCCTGCGCATAAAATTGTTATTGGCGGGGACTCTGCCGGGGCCAATCTGGCGCTTACGATATTATTGCGAATCAAAGAAGAAAAACTTCCCTATCCGGCGTGCACATTTGCGCTTTCTCCGCCAGTGGATTTGAAACATGAAAGTCCGTCTATACTCAGCAATGGAAATAAGGACTTATTCGGTGACCACCACCTCGTAAAGAAAATCGCCAGCATCTACGTGCCTTCACAGGATTATGACGACTGCACAGTATCGCCCCTGTTTGGTGATTTTAGTGGCGTAACCCCCATACTACTACACGCCGCCAATAATGAGCTTGTACGTGATGACAGTGTCAGATTTTACAGTAAGTTCAAAGAGGTTGTGCCTCTGGAGCTGAAACTATGGGACCACGTTCCTCATTGCCACCAACTTTTTGGATTTCTACCGGAAAGCCTAATCGCCAGAGATAACATTCAGGCCTTTATTGCGAAACATTGTGCGCCTTAGCAGCGGAGAAAATCAGTGAATATACGCAGCTCCTACCTTCCCCCCGGAGTCCAATGGACAGGCGCCTTCCTCAGATAGACTCAAAGGCCGGCATATGATGCGTCTAAAGCGGGCCAAGCGGGCTTAATGGATACGGCCATGGGGCGCATGGCTTCGAAAAAACGCTCCACGCGAGACACCACGCCATGGGCAGGACAGCCGTTGGTTTCAGATTAAAGGGTATCCACTGGCTACAAATTTGATGTCAGGTAGGCAAGTTGCAGCCGCAGTAGATGTGGCAAAACGCCTTCTTGCTGAAATTCCACTGAATTGGCTCCCGAGCCAAGCCCCTCACTCGCGCACACCACTACTCTCGAGGCAAGGTTAAGGTTTTTGCCGGTTATCTCGTCCGCGTGAGGCTTAATCAGCGTCTCGAAGGCATCGATAATAATCTCCCTCCACTCATTTCTTTGGGTCTGAAACGGCCCGGAGAGTAGCCTCTCCAGTGATTGAATAAGTTCGTGGTCATCATTAAATATCTGCAACATACGCCGGTTGTAGGTTTCTAACAATTCGCGGAGTGTAGGTTTTGGAGGACATTCAATAATGCATTGCAGTATCTTGCTCTGGATCTGATCAAGTAACTCGCCAAAGATATCCTCCTTGTTATCAAAGTATCGATACAGCGTACCTACACTGACTCCGGCACGTTCGGCAATGCGGTTGGTGGAAGCCCGAGAGTACCCCTGGTTCACCAAGACCTGGGAAGCTGCCTCCAGAATAACTTGGGTCGTAGTTTTGCTTCTGTCCTGTTTCGCTTTTGTCTTCAATGTCCTAAATACATCTCAATAGTTCTAATTGGCTGTAAATACATATTGATACTACTTTGCTGGCTTATACGGGTCGCTAGTGCCCGTTGGCACTGGCGGATGCTTTTTGAGTGAGGCGACATGTTTCTCTAGCTGGGGCAACGCTGCCTTCGGCACCCAGGTATGGGGGAAGAGCACATTGTCCAACTCCCGAGGGTCGTTCATCAAGTTGTAAACACGGGGCATGGTGTACTCGCGCAGGACGCCATTCCAGCCGGTCTGCTCTTTGAAGTGCAATTTCCAGTTGCGCCATTTAACGCCAAAAATATCCTTTCCCATGTAGACGATAAAACCCTCACGGTCGCTCTCGTCTTTTTGTCCCGTCAGGAATTTTGACAGGTCTATGCCATCAATCGCTCTATCTTGGGGTACTTCGCCGCCTGCAATGGCCGCCAAGCTTGGGAAAAGGTCCATCTCATGCACGATTTGGTCACTCTCTCGGCCCGCCGCTATTTGTGCCGGCCAGCGGGCAACAAAGGGAACACGCAGTGCGCCCTCGTAGCCGGTAAACAAGGTGGAGCGCCACGGCCCGGCACTGCCATGTACGGCCGTCTCGACCGTCAGCGATGTTTCTCCCTCACTCAGTGCCTCCGGCCCATTGTCGGCCGTGAAGATGAACAGCGTGTTTTCCGCAATCCCCAGTTCGTCAAGTGTATCCAGCAACTCTCCCGTATAGGCATCAACTTGCATAAGCAGATCCCCCCATGGACCATTGCCAGATTTTCCAACAAAGTCTGGATGGGGGCGTGTCGGGAAATGTGTCGCCGTGTAGGGAAGGTATACAAAGAAGGGTTTTTCAGCCTTCGCTTGTCGGCGCATAAAACCGATGGCCTTGTCGGTCAAGTCACGATCGATTAGCGGCCTGTAATCCAGACGATAAGGTCGAACCTGCTTGGGTGGACTGCCCTTTTTGCCTTCCATTACGAAAGTTTCCGGGAGGCCGCTCTGTGCAAAACCATCCAGTGATGAGTAAACAGACTCATCGGTTGAGTTGGGGATGCCGTACCATTCATCAAAACCCTGGTCTGTCGGGAAGCGACCTGGTGTACGTCCAAGATGCCACTTACCGTACATGCCGGTTGCGTAACCGGCTTTGGATAGCATCTCCGCCATCGTGATCTCCCACTGAACAAGGCCGTAAATACCCTCGCCCAATGGCACGGTGCCATTGCCACTGCGCACCGCGTACCGTCCGGTCATTATTGCGGAGCGTGAGGGGGTGCACTGCACTTCAACATTAAAATTGGTCAGCCGCAGCCCTTCGCTTGCGATCTGATCCATCCTGGGTGTTGGGGCTCCTCGAATGATGCCGCCGCCGTTAAAGCCAGGTTCGCCCCAACCAAAATTGTCCAGAAAAACAAGGACAATATTGGGCTGCTCGCTTGCGAATGCCGGGCTAACACATGCAAGCATTAACGCAATTGACCCTATCGTATTTTTTACCCGCTGCATGATGTTGTATCTCCTGATGTTTATTTGTGCGCTATTCAATAATCCCATATTACGTCGCCGCGCTACTGCAAGGAAATACTCGGTATCGGGAAAGTGGCGGTGACAAGAAAGGTCTCGCCTTCCAGCGTATTTCTTGCCCCGGTTTCCCAAAAATAGCGCAGGTTCACAAAACCATACAATTTGGATTTGCTCGCCAACGGCAGAGTGACTTCCGGGCCAACCCCATAAACGCGGTGCTTGCCCAGAAAGTTGCCACGCGGAGGTGTCGCGCCAAAATCATCCCGCGTAATCTTCCACTGGCCGTAGTAGGCGATACCGGCATTGGCTGCACCGGCCATGAAGGTTTTACCAAACCCACCCTCAATAGTGAGAATATCACCCACGCGAATATCGCTGTCCTCTTTCTCGCCATGAGTCTCGTAGAACGCAGTCGCCGCCAGATGCCAGGTCTTCGCCTCGTCGAAGTAAACCGTGGTGCCGCCAAACAACTCGTAGCTCCACATACCCAGGCCGCGGCTATCGTCACCCTCTGCGTCGTACTTTCCGGTTGGCGCATAAATGCCCAGGCCGGCGGTGAAATCTGCGCGGTCTGAGCTCCAACCAAGAATAAGCGGCTGTATATACAGATCGGCTAATCCGGTGCTGGTCTGGGTATCTGTCTGCAGCGCCGGTAGTTCCATAGCGTTATTCGTGACGCCGGGAAACACCGCCATACCGTAGTTACCACCCAGAAATGTTTTGTCGGTTATCCACTGCAGGCCGGCAATCGCCGCCCTGGCATCAACTGAGCCTCCGCTTGAGTCCGAAGGCAAAGAGTCGCCATCACGGTCGCGCAAGGTATCTGCCGTGTAGTCGTAGAGCATACCCACGGCATAAAGCCCCGGGGGAGCTTGCGTACCAGACTGGATTCCGTAGTCGCCCCGTGTGTTATGGCCGGCAAGCTGGGCCTGGGCAGATGGTGATAAAAGTAATATAGCAGCCATTGAGACAGCCGCCGACAAACGTTCAGGAACCACCCCGACTCTCCTTTGTGCTGATATTACATAACGACGCATACAGGGAACTGCTCCCTGCACGCGCAGAACCCTTACTTGGGCGAATACCAGATCGGTGAAGTATAAGCGCGTTCTTGTGCGACCAGCTCCGCTTCTTTGGGTAGCACTGCTCCCAACCGAACTTTGTCGTACAGCACCCAACGCGGGGTTGGAATTTCCAGCACACGCACATAATAAAAGGCAGACTCGGATGCATCGAAATCCGGGTCAGTCCAGACCGCACCCAGTTGACCATCACCAATGCTGTTGCTCCAGGTGGCGGTTTCAAGGTCAACAGTATTACCAACCGGCTCCTTGCAGCGACCGTTGCTGTCGATGCTGCGGCCATCGGAAACAGCGACATCGTAAACCCGTTCATGGGTCTTGCCGCTTTTATCCATCCAGCCCTTGATGACCTGTACCCGGTCGAGGTTGCCACTGAGGGGGTCCTTGCTGGCCTGAATCATAAAATTGGGAGCTTTCTTGCCTCCGGCTTTTTGTAAATCACCGCCCATCGGTACGCCTTTGGCGTAGCCAATGCCCACAGTGTCACTGGCATAGACGTCATTTTTGTCAAAATCCCAGCCACCGAAGAAGCGGACCGTCATGCGCGGACCGGTGGTGGCGTAGGTTTCTTTACGCTCCATGGCATCAAACAGGGCGGTACGGGTATTCTCGTGAGCCCAGATACCGGTGTAACCAGAGGCTACCAGGGTATAGCCGGGAATCTCACCGAGATCGGATTTGATAAACGGGTGATTGATACGATCGGCACTGGGTTCAACACTGGTGGATTTACCGAAGAAGTTATCCTCATCCGCCGTGGCCAATGCCGTGTGGCTATCGGTAGCACCCCCCACACCAAATTTATAGGGGTTGACGCCGAATTTTTTCTCCAGCTGCAGGCCCAGTTTCAATGCTTCGCGACCATATTCTCCCTTCAGCATATCCGGAGTTTTTAGTTGACTGAGGTCCAGGTTACCGACCGACCAGTTTTCATAGTCGGCGAATTCGTCCTCAGGAGACAGGCTTGGGTGCGCTTCGCCGTCACCTTTTATCTGGGTGATTTCGTAGTGCGGTTCCCACCGGGCGCGTTGCGTCACGTACGCTTTATCCACCACGCCGCCGTGATAGGTTTTTTCTGAGGGGAACATCCAGCCATTGGACAGGTTGCCGTTATGGGCAAAGGCGAAGACGCGGCCTCCGGTTTTGCTCTCATAGTTCTCCAGCCAGTCATACAAATACTGGGGATCAGTGCTGCCTGTGGGCGGCTGAGTGGTAGCTGGATCTACCTGCAGCGCTTTATCGGCGTTGTCGCGGAAGATGACATTGCGGTGCAGGTTGAAACCCTTGGGTACGGAGGTCCACTCATAGCCAATAAAAGCAGTAAACAGGCCCGGTTCGTTGTGGCGCTCGGCGTTGTCGACAATCTCTTTCCAAACGGTTTTAAAGACTTTTGAGCCGGGGCTATAATCTTTAACCAATTGCTCTGGAATCGTCATTTGAGAAAAATTCTGGATCAGGTCAAAGGCCGCTTCGCCGGCGGCACGACCGCCCTTCTTAAAACCCTCGTGCCACTCCTTGCCCTTCTTATTGGCAAGAATATTGGGGGAGCCTTCTTTAATATCAGTGGCAATACCCATCATGTCGGAGTGATCGGCTACCACCAGCCAGTCCAATGGCCGTGCCAGTTGCACCGGTATGCCTGAGGACGCAGTGATCTTTTCACCACGCGCCAAACGCAGGGCATCATCGGGCCCCAGGATATTACCGAATAAACCGGCATCCAGTGACAGGCCAGTGTGCAAATGGGAATCGCCCCAGTAGACATTCGTGGCATGGGTTGTATTGGCTGGGGGGGAGTATTTCTCATACGCCTCCGAGGGTCCGCCCTGTGAGGCATTGAGGTGAAGTGTGCCGGTTGACAGCAAAACTCCGAGCACGGAGCTACAGGCCAGTCTAAGCTTATTCATCTTATATTCCTTCCGTTGATAAACCACCGTTAGTACTGCGGCAATCATTCTCGCGCCAGAGGCATAGAAGATCAAGTGCTACCCAAGTCATGTCTCCACTGAGTATAAGGGCCTGAAACTGCGCTGCTGACTCCAAGCTACGGCAATAGAGTCACCGTAACCGGAGCACTGGCAATAAAGGCAACTGAATTGCGCGATCTGACAAGCAGAATGTTCCCCGCGACCATTAGCCACGAATAAATTTTGCTAGAGTACAACTCCCATCCTGATAGATTCCTGCCAGAGCCATGAGACTGACGTTATGAATATCAATCAAAAATTCCCCGAAAAACGCGCCCTGATAACCGGCGCTGCCAGTGGACTGGGACTGGCAATTTGCGAACACCTCGCCGCGCTGGGGTGGAAACTATTGATCGCGGACATCAACACACAGCGGCTTGGTGAAGCCCAGACAAAGCTGGAGGCATTGGGTGGCGAAATTTTGCCCATGCATCTTGATGTGACCGATTATGCGGCGCTGGAAGAAGCGGCCAATACAGTAGAAGACGCCTGGGGCGGCGTCGATATGCTATTCAACAACGCCGGGATCGCAACGGCGGGAGCGATCGATGAGCTGTCTCTGGATGACTGGGAGAAAAGTATTAATGTCGACCTGTGGAGCGTGATCTACGGCTGCAAGGTTTTCGCCCCAATGATGAAATGCCAGGGCAGTGGTTACATCATCAACACCGCTTCCAGCGCCGGCACACTGGCCGGGCCGGAGATGGCCGCTTACAACGTGGCCAAGGCCGGCGTGGTCTCTTTGTCAGAAACCCTGAAAGCCGAGCTGAGCAAGGACAATATCGGCGTTACAGTGTTATGTCCCACTGTGTTTGTTACTTCTCTGGACCAGTCCTTGACCACGGGCCGAAAAATGGAAAAAAACCTTATACGGCAGTTGCAAGCATCAAAGGTTACACCGAAACACATAGTCGACGACCTCTTCAAGACCATCGACAAGGACCGGTTGTACGTAATGACTCAAGCGGATGCGCGCTGGGGCTGGAGACTCAAGCGCTTGTGTCCGGAATTCTTTATCAAACTTATCGCGTATATGTATCGCAACAAAAAGTGGATTTATTCACAGTAAGATCGTCGCCGGTATCAACCGGTACTGCAATGGAAGGTGACCAGACACTTCTGAGTGTACCTACCGATATCATAGCCCTGCGCTGGGGTGAGCTTTACCAACAGTTATACAAGCGCGTAAATAACCAGTGCTACCACCGGGGAGTCGCCGTTTGCCTGCTGGAGGAGAGGGCGGCCTCGCCGGCGCCTACTTCATCGCCAACAAGATGGGACATATTTCTCCCGGTAGTAACCGCACACTGAATTGGGGGATTTACAATACCGTGTCCGCCACAGTCCTCGCTGAGCGGGTACCGAGTCTATCGACACGGCAGCCGATGGCACATCAGCTCGAGCGCGCGGAAAACCGGTGGCACCCGCCCCCGACTATAAAGACAAGCAATATTCGCCCTGCGATAATTGGGATTTGCGCGGGACTGCTATGCTAGATCTTTCGAAATCGCCAAGAAGATTCACACACTTTATAACCAGTAGCAGATAACGGAGTTTAATCATGTTCACCTTCGAAAAACTGGAGAACCCCACCCTGGGCATTCGCGGCCTTGAGGCCGACCTGAGCGAAGAAGAGCAGGCTATACAGGAAGTTGCTCACCGCTTTGCTGTCGAGGTCATGCGCCCCATTGGGGAGAAACTGGACAGGATGACACCGCAGGAGGTGATCGCCGAGGGTTCACCTCTCCACGAGTATATGGAGAAGGTCCAGGAATCCGGTATTCTGGATCTGGCAGCATTGGCGGAGATGGACAACCAGCAAAAATCACGCATCTTTCCTATTATCTTTGAAGAATTAGGCTGGGGAGATTCCGGGCTCGCGATTGCCACATTGGCGGCCAATATCCCCGCCTTCGCCGCGCATGCGTCCGGCGACGCTGAGATTATCGAAAAGTTCGGCGGTGGTGCACCGGGTTGCTGGCTGGCAACCCAGCCCGAAAGAGGCAGCGACCTGGTCGACATGGAGGGCTCGGAAGTTCATCCGGGAGCCACCCAGTCAAAGGGTAATCTAAGCTGCCGAATTGAAGGCGATGAAGTTGTCATCACCGGGCAATCTTCCGCCTGGGTATCCTTCGCCCCGCTAGCGCAAACAGCGCTCGCATATCTTCCCTGCGATTCCGGGGATGGCTTTTATCACACGAACGGTCGTGGCCTGAACCATGTAGCCATCTTTATTCCACTGGACCTTCCCGGTGTATCGCGCGGCAAACCACTGGACAAATTGGGCCAACGGTCGCTACCCCAGGGCGAAATATTCTTTGACGAAGTCCGGGTGCCAAGAAAATATTGCGTGGCAACCGGAGATGAGGCGCTGAACAGCTTCGTCGGAACCCTGACATTCGCCAACATGGAAATGGCTGCCACCTTTACCGGAGTAGCACGGGCGGCGGCCGATCATGCACTGGCTTATGTGCACGAACGCAAACAGGGCGGTGTTCCCATTATTCAGCACCAGAGCGTACAACTGCGAATGTTTAATCTGTGGCAGAAAGTAGAAGCCGCCAGGGCATTGACACAACGGGTCTTCAATTTCAATTACAGCACGAAGGGGCCACACCTGATGGCCTCCGTGACCAGTAAAACCTTTGTGACGGATACTGCTTTTGATGTCGCCAGCGAAGCGCTGCAGCTATTTGGCGGCAATGGGCTCACCAAAGAGTACCCCATTGAAAAAATCCTCCGGGACGCCCGTGCTTCTATGATCGAAGACGGTGAAAACAATGTTCTCAAGTTGAAGGGCATGCGATGGCTGAGCAGGCACTATCTGGAACACAACGAGGTGTAGTGCAAACCGTCTTTTCGAGCGCGACATTTCAACTCGAATATTAACCTGAACCCTCTAAATAAAGCGGAAAAGATCATGTCAAAAAAACCAGTAGTAGTTTACGGCGCAAGTGGATACACCGGACGCCTCGTGGCCGAAGCACTGCGGAATTATCAGATTCCTTTCATCGCAGCTGGTCGCAATAAGGCGCGCCTGGAAGAAGCCATGGCGCTGGTGCCGGGCATCGAGACAGCCGAGTACGACATCGTAGAGGTCAATCACGACCTGGAGTCGCTGACCGCACTGTTCTCCGGCAGCCAGGTAGTGTGCAACACCGTCGGACCTTTCCATTACTTTGGAAAACTGGCTGTTGAAGCCTGCGCCAAGGCCGGTGTTCACTACCTCGACACCACCGGAGAAATCCCATATATGGATGAGGTTGCCAGGGAATTCGGAGACCAGTTTGAAGCCGCCGGCAAAGTCCTCGCGCCCTGTACTTCCTATATGTACACTCCTCTGGAAATCGCGGCGCATATCGCACTGGAAACACCCGGCGTGGATACTCTGGAGGCGATCTGCAGCGCCACCGGCACACCTACTTATGGCTCCACCCAGACCATCTTTGCCATGTTCCAGACCTCGGACAACGCTTTCTACCTTGAGAACAATCAGCGTACGCCCTGGCCCACCGCCAAGGGCTATGAGGTCAATGTACCCGACCTGATGATGACTCAGCTGGCACACCCCTGGGGCGGCGGTTCTCTACCCCTATATTTTGAGCAGGACGTACGGGTCAACAATTGCCGGCAGTTGACGTCCTTTACCAATCGCGCCCTGATGGAAAATGTGGTCGCCATGCAGGAGATGTATGAGACCGAACTCAAGCAGCTGCCAGAAGATGAGCAACAGGCAAAACTAAAAGCCATAGGTGAGAGCATTCAGCCAGGTATGCCACCGCGCGAAAACCCGCTGATGCATCGCAACACAGATGTTGTACATGGCCGCGGGGGCAATACCAGCAATACCGTAATCATCCGCAGTTTCATGCCCTATTTCCTTACAGGTGTCGCACAGGCCGCTACCGCCAACTACCTGATAAGCGGCCACCAGTTGAAAGCGGGGTTCAGTTCTGCCTGCCAGGCAGTGGGTTATCGCGAACTTCTGGGACAATTCCAGAACTTCGGCTTGTGTGAGCTGGAAACACTATAGGACCATCCCGATGCGGATTATCGAACACTTTGATAACGGGGTAAGCTTTTACCCCGACAACGTCGCATTTATCGACGTGAACAGTGATGAGCCTGGAATCAGTTATGCCGCGGCGCAGCCCGTCACCCTCGCCATCGCGGGTGCCATTCACCACCATGGCTTCAGTAACGGCGCTCACGTCGGTGTGTTGGCACCCAATTCGAGCAGGGCATTCCTGACATTACTTGGACTGTTTCGCGCCGGCTGCATATGGCTGCCGATCAACCCTCGCAATACGGTGCCTGTTAATGCCGATCTTCTAACGCGTTTCGATGGTGAGTTATTACTGTTTCACAGCTGCTTTGCCAGCGAGGCTCAGCAGTTGCACGAGCAGTGCACAAATATCCGTCAGATCGTGTGTATCGACAAAGACTGTGGCGTGGGTATCAGCCTGGAGAATTGGTCAAAAGGCGCCCCTGCCGGTTATAGCTGTGACGGGGATAATCCACAGGACACCTTCGCGATATTCCCGACCGGCGGCACCACAGGAAAGTCCAAGGGGGTTGTCCTCACCCATGGCAATATCAATGCATTTTTCAACAATTTTTACGCGCATTTCAACTACCATGACGACAGCTGTCACCTGGTGGTCGCGCCGATGACACACACTGCCGGATTAACCGGCTGCCTGCATTTCGCTCGCGGTGGTACCAATGCGATCATGGACAGCACAAGCCCGCCGGATATAGCAGATGCCATCGAGGCACACCGGGTGACGCACTTGTTCCTACCGCCGACGGTACTCTATATGATGCTGGCCCTGCCAGATATCAAGAGTCGAGACTACAGTACACTACAGCATTTTCTGGTTGGCGCCGCACCCACTTCCCTGGACAAACTCAAGGAAGCGCTGGATATATTCGGACCGGTGATGACGGAGGCCTTCGGCCAGTCGGAAGCGCCGGCATCCATCACTGCGAAAGCGCCCTGGGACTACATGGGTGCGGACGGCAAGATCAATGAACAGCGCCTGCATTCCATTGGCCGCCCCTGCGTGTTCAACACAGTGACCCTACTTGACGATGACGGCAACGAGCAAGCGCAGGGCGCGGCCGGCGAAATCTGCATCCGCGGTGACCTGGTCTCCCCCGGCTATTACAAGAACCCGGAGGCAACTGCCGAGGTGCGGGAACACGACTGGCACCACACCGGGGACATTGGCATCATGGACAAGGACGGCTACATCACTATCGTCGACCGCAAAAAAGACATGATTATCTCCGGCGGTTTCAATGTATTTCCAAATGAGATAGAGCAGATCATCAGTGGGCACCATGCCGTACAGGAGTGCGCAGTCATCGGGGTTCCAGATGAAAAATGGGGAGAAGCCGTCAAAGCGATCGTGCAACTCAAGTCCGGCCTGTCTTGTACCGACAAGGAATTAATCGCACTGGTCAAGACCGAGCTGGGCAGCGTGAAGACCCCGAAAAGCGTCGATTTCGTTGACGACTTGCCGCGCAGCCCTGTAGGTAAGGTACTCAAGGCCGAAATACGGAAGACCTATTGGGGAGGTCAGGCCCGGGCGGTCAATTAGGCCGCCACGGAGGAGGCCTTAGCGGGCTTTCCATCAGATCGCCAACGACGTAGAATCTATTGAGTAAAATCACAGGACAGCCGGATGTCGAGTGAGTCAAACGGATCTTCAAATCCATCGACTATCGCCGCCTACGCTTTCGCGATCGCCTCGTCGCTGGAGCAACAGGGTGTTGATGCTCAGGCCCTGTTCAAGGCCTGCCACGTCCCGCTACAGACCACCACTGACCCCATGCTGCGACTGACCAACGTCGAAATCAGCCGGCTCTTCAAGGCATCTGTAGAAGCGACAGGCGATCCCACCTTTGGCCTGCTGGTAGGGCAGAATATGCACCCCGGCAACTTGCACGCCCTGGGTTATGCACTGATGGCCAGTACCTCCTTACGGGATTACGCCCAGCGGCTCAGTAATTATTACAAAATTGTCTCCCAGAGCGCCAATATTCAGGTCGAAGAGACGGCAGACGAATTCCGCATCGTTACCGTGGTAGAAGCCCAGGATATTTGCTGGGAAACTCACGACGCATTCTGCGCACTTTTGATCCGCTTCATTCGATTCATCTATAACCCCGATTTCAATCCCTTGCGGGTGGAATTAATGCGTCCTGAACCGAGCGGGAATATTGCGCCCTACACAGACTACTTCAAATGCGATATCCGCTTTAGTAGCCCCGATGTGGTTTTCGCGATTGACCCAGGCTTAATTGATAAAGCCCTGCCCGGTGCCAGTAGAGAACTGGCCCAGATGCATGACCAAACCACCATGCAATACTTAAAGCGTATGGAGAAGCAGGATATCGTCAACCGGGTACGCACCATGATCGTCGAAGAGTTGTCATCCAGCGCCATTACCAAACAGCGGGTGGCTGACAAGCTGTGTATGAGCCCGCGCAGCCTGCAGATGAAGCTGGCAGCCAAGAGCACAAGTTTTCAGGAAATACTGGATGGTACCCGGCATTCACTGGCCCTTGGCTACATGGATCAGAGCGCGATTTCCATCACCGAGGCCGCTTACCTGCTGGGTTTCTCGGATGTGAGTAATTTTACCCGGGCATTCAAGCGCTGGACGGGGAAATCGCCCAGGGAATTCAGGCAATCTCTGGGGCTTGACCACTAGCTAGACCTCGGCTGAATGCGCATGATGCAGTAAAGTTACCATGCCGATCTGGCCACCCGGCGCATAAGCGGTCCTAGCACTTTTTCAGGATGTGTACGAATCCGGCACTGCCCAGTCCGCCATTGTGCTGCAGGGCGATACGCGCGCCCTCTACCTGCCTGGCGCCGCCCTCCCCGCGCAGTTGCCAGGTCAGCTCAGCCAATTGCGCAAGGCCCGTCGCCCCCAGAGGGTGTCCCTTGGCGAGCAAGCCTCCCGAGGGGTTGACGACACATCGTCCCCCGTAGGTGTTTTGTCCGGAGGCGACAAACTCGTTGAGTTCTTCCTCTTTACACAGGCCCAGCGCAACATAGGTCGCCAGTTCATTCGTCGCAAAACAATCGTGCAGCTCGATAACGTCAACATCTTCAGGGCCGATACCGGCATCTTCGTATGCGTTATTCGCCGCTTCCCTGCTCAGGGACTGGAACATGACATCCAGCACATTGCCGCTATTGAAATACTCGCGCCTGTCACTGCACCACCCCCTGCCAGCCAGCCGAACATCGTTGCGGATTCCGTGTGACCTGGCGAATTCTGGCGTACAGACAATGACCGCTGCCGCGCCGCAGCTTGGTGCACAGGCGTAGTTCTTGCGTAAGTTGCGAAATAACTTCGGCGCAGCCAAAATTTCCTCCACCGAGATGGGCTCGCGGAAGATAGCATTTGGGTTATGCGCGGCATGGAGACGAGACTTCACGCTCATTGCTGCGATGGTTTCCTCGGTTACGCCGCGATCCAGTATGGCGTCGACCTGAGCACCGAACATGGAGATTGCCGGCGGGGCCTTAAGTTCATCCTCGCTAAAGGCCATGATTTTCGCGATGGCTTTTTCGTGGCGTTCCAACGGACTGGTCTTGTCGGGGAACACAACATCGATTGCGCCCGGCAGCATTTCCTCGAAACCCAGGGCAAGCGCACACTCCACGTTGCCACTCTCTACGGCCTGGGTAGCCAGCGCAAAAGCCGAGGAACCACTGGCGCAGTTATTGTTTACGTTAAAGATGGGTATACCGTTGATATCCAGCCGGTAGAGCGCGGCTTGACCGGAACAACTATCGCCGTACACATAACCGCAGAAGGCCTGTTCGATCAGTGAAAATGATATTCCTGCATCCTTGAGAGCAGCCCGTGCGGCATTTTCACCCATCTGATCATAGGTATCGGACTGCCCCGGCTTCTTGAAGGGCACCATACCGACGCCCGCAATTACGATCTCTGTTGTCATTGGGTTTGCTCCACTTACTTAGATTGTCGTCATGATTAACCGAACATCCACTATACAAACCTGTAAGAAGCGATACTTGGCCAAAACGACAATAGGCTTGTCATGTTGAAAAAAAAAGGCGCTGCGGACAAGCCTGCTGCGCCTAAAAACGAACTACTTGAGTTAAAAGTTATATCGAGCCTGCAAACCTACGGTTCGAGGCTCCTCAGCCCAGGCGCCGTAGACCCCGGCACTCAGGGGCGCATCCGTTGCAAACGTATAGGTAGTTTCATCAGTCAGGTTTCGACCATAAACCGCAAGCTCCCAGGTCTCATCAGCAGAGCTGATACCAATCCGGCCGTTAACCTTCACGTAGCTGTCCTGCAGTGTGTTCGGGTCCAGATCTCCATCGAGGAAGTACTCATCTTTATAGGAGGCGTCCACGTTAAAGCGAAATATCAGGTTATCACCGATGGGGCGCACATAACTGGCGTAGACGGTACCGCTCAACTCCGGTGCATTGGGCCCACGTTTACCGCTTAAATCCTGAGTACAATCGCCTACAGTGGCGGCGTTCTGGTGAACAGTGCAGGGCGCGCTCGAATAATCGTCATATTCAACATCCAGATAAGCCAGTGATCCACCCACTTCCCAGTCCTCGGTCAGGGCAATTTGTGTCTCCACTTCAAGACCCTGACTGATCAGGCTCGCCGCGTTTTCCACCAGGAAGGTTGTTCCCCTGAATGATGTTACCTGCTGGTCATCAAGCTCGGTGCGGAACAATGTTGTACTGAGGCGCGCGCGACCGTCCCATAAGGTTGTCTTTACACCCAACTCCCAGGCTTCCGCTTCCTCATCCTCAAACTCGGTACCCGGTCCCGGCGTACCATCCGGGTTAGCTGAGTCTCCTGAGCTGTTGAACCCACCCGACTTGTAACCCGTGGAGTAGGAAACATAGACCATGCTGTTGTCTGTTGCATCCCACCGCAAGCGAACAGAAGGATCAAAGTGCTCCTCGTCACGCTTGAGCATATTGTCCTGTGGGTAGGTATTGATTAAAGACCAGGACGCCGCAACCAACGCCGAATTTTGTGCATCCAGAGCGCCAGTCGGTGTACCATCGGTTTTCCAAACCAATACATCTTCCCCTGGCGCGCCTACACCCATACTACCCTGTTTGCGCGTTTCCTTTGTGTCCTCAGAGTAGCGACCGCCGATATCCAGAAACAAGTTATCAGTGAGATCAACAGTAAACTCGACAAATACCGCAACCGTCTCAGTCTCGGTATCGTTGCGCGAAGTTCGCCAGATTACATCCTGTTCGGCACCGATCAGGGGCGCTGCCGCGGGGCTGCGAGAGGCCAATACCTGGCCATTCCAAACGCTGGTAATACCCAACTGGCCGAGGCTTATCCCAGGCGGGATGTTCGGGCTTAACAAAGCGCCCGGTAACTCGGCAAAGGCGCCACCGAGCGTACCGTCGAGATACGGAGTATTTTGTACCGACAGGTCCTGCTCTTCGTAATACACGCCGGCACTAAAATTGAAGCGGCCTTCGTAATTACTGGAAATTCGTAACTCCTGACTGAATGTATCCAGCTCTTCAAACTCTACGCTGTGCGCAACGTTGCCGGGATGAAAGTCGACATCGTGATCCTGATTAAGTTCGAAATCGGTATAGCCGCTCAGCGCTGTGAAAGTGTAGTTCCCAGCGTCCCAGTCGACTCTTAAGGACGCCTGATTTGACTCCGCGTCCTCTGTATCGATATCGACAAAATCCGTATTGCCTGTCCAGGACTCGTAATCCTTGGTGCCGGTCTCAGGACCGTAACCGGGGACAGAAAACGCAGCAATAGAACCCATGACATCAGTCAAACCCAACGCACTTTGTCCAGCGAAGACGTCATTCAGCAAGGAAGGATCAATAACATTGTTAACCTGTTCAATCCCGTGTGCATCTGATTCCGTATGCGAAAACTTGCCTGTTACCGCGACGGTATCCGTCGGCTCCCACACCAGGGAAACCCGGTACATGGTATCTTCTTTCTGCGCGACATCTTCATCGATCAACACGTTGTCGACATAACCATCGCTTTCCTGATAACGAACCGCAATCCGGCCCGCCAGATTGTCAGTCAGATCGCCGGAGACTACAGCAGTCCCTCGGGCAGTGCCGTATTCGGGCTCGGCATCAAACGTGATAGAACCATTCAGACCTTCACCCACGACAGGACTGGCTGTCTCAACTTTGATAGCCCCCGCGATGGTGTTCTTACCGAACAGCAAACTTTGCGGGCCGCGTAGAACCTCGACTCGCGCCAGATCAACCATAGACTGGGTAAACTGACGACTGCGCACCTGGTAGATGCCATCCATATACATACCGGCAGACTGTTCGAAACCTTTGTTAATACCCGAGCCGATACCACGAATATAGATACTGCTGGTCTGGGCGGCGCGACCGAGTTGCAGGCCGGGTACCTTTGAACTCAATTGTTCCAGATTGGTAATACCGTCCCGGTCCAATGATTCACCGGACACGACAGTTACCGCAACCGGTGCGTCCATCAAGCTCTCTGGTTTTTTGCGGGCCGTTACCACAACCTCTTCCAGCATTTGGGACCAGGCCGTGGTGGTGCCTAGAGTTGCTATCTGTGAAACCGCTATTGCCAGCGCTAGTTTCTTCCTATTCATTTCCTTCACCATGTATTTAGTAAGAGTGTGATCTAACGCGGCGCACTGTAATGAAAACCCCCTAGCACTACTTGTCATCACGGTTCACAGTTTTTGTCTCAGCGTGCAGCAAAAGCATAATTCCCCCTGTCCGACAATTGCCGAAAGCACTCTTGCTCGGAAGGACAAGTGTATTGCGAGCTGGGACAACTAGCTGTCCCTGAGCGTGAAGCCGGCGTTGCGAGACGTAAGCTCTTTACGCGCCATTCGAGGGGCCGTTGCTCTGGCCGACAATACGGCGGGGCATCAATCCCCGGCTGATGTATGTGGGAGACAACTACGTACGGCAGCCCCTGGATTCATCGGGATATGCGTGAAGCCGGCAAAACCTGTAGCGTTCACCGTGTCGCTCAAATTATGCGTGAGAACAAACTAAAGGCCCAGATTGGCTACAAGCGCCGTTACATTAGGGATGGTAAATTGGCGAATGTTGCGGCCAACGTGCTGGATCGGAACTTTAACCCCGAGGAGCCCAATCGAGCCTGGGTGATTGACATTACCTACGTTCGGACATATGAAGGTTTTCTCTATGTCGCGACGGTACTGGATTTATTCTCCCGCCGCATCGTGGGATGGTCAATGGATAAGTCCATGGATCGGCATCTGGTTATTCAGGCACTGCTCATGGCTGTGTGCAAGCGCCAGCCGAAGAATGCGGTGCTAGTCCACAGCAATAAGGATAGCCAGTATGGTAGTGAGGATTACTCAGAGAAAGATCTACTAGACACGAGAGGAAGCCAAAGGGGAGATATTCAATTTTATTGAGATGTTCTACAATCCCGTAAAGCGCCACAGCCATACTGGTGGTGTTTCACCGGCTAAGTTTGAAGAAACCTATTTCGCGAGGCTAGAAGGCGTCTAGTAAAGGCTGGGAAGTCCAATGCAACGCGTATACGTGCCCTCAGAATTTATCCTCGGCACAAGCAGGTCTATGCATGTAAGTTCATCGATTATGTGGTCGAAAAATTCCCATTCCGCATCCACACCGAACCGACCAAGAGGAGTTTTATCAGCTACTAAGTTACACCGATGATGTGGATCTCAATAAAAAACTGGCGGAGTGGGAAAACTTTTACAACTTCTCACGACCGCATTTTGCATGTAATGGCAGAACACCCTACGAAGTTCTCAGAGAAAAGCTACAATGACAAGCAGACAGACTGTCCCGCAGGGTATGAAACATCACAATCCCCTAATGCATTGACCAAACTCTTCACTAAATATAGACGCATTACATTGAGTAGTTCAACTGAACCATAGGGCAGCTAACGCACGCGCCCAGATCAAGCTGACTACTCGTTCGTAGCCATAGCTCTAATTCCCATCACGAGAAACAGTCGGCGCTGTAACAGTGGGTTCTTGAATTCTGTAAACAGTGGCGTAAAGCACCGGCACAATCACCATGGTGAGAATCGAACCGAAGGAGAGTCCCGCCATCAGGGTTACCGACAGGCCGATCCAGAAAACATCCTGCAAAAGTGGTATAACACCGAGGACTGTAGTTGCCACAGCCAGCATAACCGGTCGCAGACGCGAGACGGCTGCCTCGGCCACGGCATCGTAGCTTGTCATCCCGTCATTGAGATTAATATCAACCTGATCAAGCAGAACGACCGCGTTCTTGATCATCATGCCCGCTAGGGCCATGGCACCCAATAAGGCCACAAAACCAAAGGGGACATTAAACGCCAGCAGACCCGCCACTATCCCGATCAGGGCGAAGGGTATGGTAAGCAGGATGACGACCGGCTGCTTAAACGAATTGAACAGCGCTACGATAATGAACAGTATCACTGCGGCGGTGGGAACCATGCCCGGCAATAGCGAACTCTGCGAATCCATCGTATCCTCGAATTCTCCGCCCCATTCCAGCTTGTATCCCGGTGGCAAGTCGATAGCCGCGAAGTCATCGAGTACGGCATTGCGCAATTCTGTCAGTGTGGCGCCCTGAACCGGATTGGCTTGCACTGTAATCGTGCGGCGGCGGTCACGTCTGGCAATAACCGGGTTCTCCCAACGCAATTGCACATTCTCGACCACTTGAGAGAGCGGAATGGAACTCGAAGACATACCAGGCTGTACCTGTAGCACGTCGAAGGCATTAACATTGACGCGTTCTTCCTCGGTATGACGCAGGACAATCTGCAGCAACTCGTCATTTTCTCGATACAGGCCCACAGCCCTTCCATCAAAAGCACGCTTGGTAGTCCGGGCAATATCCTCCCTACTGACCGATGACCAGCGCGCACGTTCCTGGCTATAGACCGGTTCCAGGCGCTGGATCGGATCGCGCCAGTCTGTGCGCACGGGTCCGGCCAGCGGGCTTGCGCGCAATGCCCCAATGCCCTGATCTGCAAGTGAGCGCAGCACTGCCGTGTCCGCCACCGCGGGCCCGCTGATCCTCACCTCAAACTTCCATGTATTACTGGGCCCAACACCGTACTTGCGAATACCGACCAGGTTATCCGGCATATGGGATGCGAGCATCGGTTCCATCTCTCCGATCATATCGTCTATCGAATTATAGTCGTGCACATTGACAACTAGCTGGGCGTACGAAGGGTTGGGGGATTCCGGGTCAACGGGAAGATAGAAACGTGGTGGCCCAGCCCCGATAAAAGCGCTGACGCTCTCTACCCGATCATCCTCGAGCAACTTTTTCTCAACCTCCTCGAGCTCGGCGGAAATCTGCTGGATGCGAGTACCCTCGGGAGCGAATACATCAACCATGAACTTGGTCATCGACGAATCGGGGAAAAAGATATTGCTGAGGTTTCCAAAACCAACAAGTGCCAGCAACAACAATCCCGCCATACCCCCCAGTGTCAGCCAGCGAAAGCGGATAGTCACTCCGATGATATGGCGAAAACGCCGGTAAAAATGGCTACTGTAAGGATCTTGATCAGCACTGCCGGGGGCTGGGTCGGGCAGCAATACCATGCACTGTAGCGGGGTTACGGTTACGGATATCACCCAACTTGTGAGCAGGGCTATTGCCACAACACTAAACAGCGTACGACAGTACTCCCCTGCTCCCTCAGTCGAAGCGAAGATTGGATAGAAGGCCATAACAGCCACTACAGTCGCACCCAATAAAGGCCAGGCAGGCAATGTTGCGGCTTCCACCGCAGCCTGTCTTCGCTCCATACCCTGCTGTAGACGCACCGCCATCCCGTCAGCTACGACAATGGCGTTATCAACCATCATGCCCAGGGCAATAATTAATGCACCCAGGGACATGCGTTGCAAATCGATGCCCAACAGTGACATCAGGATAAAAGAGGCCAGGATTGTGAGTATCAGGGCGCTGCCAATTACCACACCCATACGCCAGCCCATAAAGATCGTGAGTACCACGAGAACAATGATAAGAGCCTCGGCGAAACTGATCAGAAAACTACTGACCGCCTCATCGACAATATCCGACATCCAGTGCACGCGTTTCACTTCTATTCCAACTGGCCATTCGGGCAGTAACTCGTCCAGACGGCTATCAATAGCTTTGCCGACCGCAACGACGTTAACCCCCGCAATATTGGTAATAGATATACCCAGTGCCGGCTGCCCGTTATAACGCAGCAGAGTGAACGGCGGAGCGCGATACCCCTCACGCACTGTCGCGATATCGCGAATACGTGTCAATTCCTGTATGTCGCCACCCGCCTGACTGTCCTGTGCCGATGGCTTGATCAGCAGATTCCCAATATCTTGAGGGGACCTGAATTCACCCGTAGGGGCGATTCGGTAGCGTTTGTTCTGCACATCTACACTGCCGGCATCAACAACCATATTCTGTTGCTGCAGTGTGTTCTCGATGCTGGAATCACTCAGCCCCAACTCGGCGAGCTGACTTTCCGCCACGTCCAGGTAAATCACCCGTTCCTGTAAACCCCAATGATCCACACGGGCTACACCCTCGACAAGACTTAACTCCTTCTTGATATCCTTCGCATATTTTTCCAACTGCGCGTAGCTATAGCCATCACCCAAAATAGCCAGTTGGAAGCCAAAGACGTCACCGAAATCGTCAGAAATGATCGCTTCTCCAACACCCGGCGGGAGGGATGGTTGGACATCCCGAATTTTGCGACGCAGCTCATCCCAAACCTGTGGCAATGTCTCCGACCAGTACTCTGATTTTATTTCCACCGTAACCACGGATTCGCCGGCACGTGACCAGGACGATACGTACTTGAGCTGCTTAAGCTCCTGCAGCGCCACTTCGATACGGTCAGTGACCTCCAATTCCACTTCCTCCGCGCTGGCACCCGGATACTGGGTAGTGATTACGGCGGTCTTGATGGTGAACTCCGGATCCTCCAACTGACCCAGGCTGAAGAAGCTGTTAACCCCCCCAATAATTAGTAAGAGAATCACAAAGTAGGTGATAGCGCGTTTTTCAATGGCGATGGCAGCGAGGCTCATAGTTTCAATTCCACCTAATCTGTCTTCGGCCGGACTTCCTGACCATCAGTCAGGAAGTTGACACCGGCGGTGGCTATCAGGTCGCCTTTACGCAATCCGGACTTTATCTCTATTCCCGTGCTGACAAGGTTTCCAACCACCACCTCTACCCTGCCTACAGTGTTGTCGGAATCATCGATAAGCCACACGTAGCTATTCTCTCCAGCACCGGGAGAAAATACCGCCGCAACCGGAACAACAATATCCACCGTTTCTGTGCTCCCCGGCTCGCGGGCGAACCCCATCGCCTTGCCCGCCATTCCCGGTAAAATTTCGATCTCGCTGGGCTGCTCCATCTCCAGGGTTACTGGGTAGGTGCGGGTGGCCGCCGATGCCTCTGTGCCAATTTCCAGTATCTTTGCAAGCACTTCCCGGTCCGGAAAAGCATCGAACCTGGTTTCCTCTGGCTTCTTCGAATAACTATACTGTGCATGAGCAGCTTGCCTTTTTTTTACGGGGCGGGTTCAACTCCATCGCGTAACTCCGGATCAACTCCAACGTTCCAGAATGTCCACTCCCAGAGAATTTTCAGAATCATCAATTCGTCACGCCTGCCGAATTCCCTCTCGATCAGAGCCTGCAAGCTGGTCACCAAAGATCCACAATCATCAGACAACGACTGGAATCACCAGCTCATATATCCTTAGTGATCAAATAGGTGTCTTCTCACAGCTCAAGGCGTCCATGGCAAGTATCTCACTGTGATGTAACGGAAAAAACACTGGGAGTGCAGAAATTTGGGCATCAAGCTCGCCCGAGCACGTCAGCTATAGTCTTTAGTAAACTAGACGCTACCTTGAATTCCTCCGGCATCATCATTAAAAATACAATGTTCAATGATGTGCGGATCGGGATAGTCTCTGTTGAAATTATTCAGCATCATGTATTCGATGCAGTGAATAGTTTATGGGCTCGGCGCAATTCTGCCTCAGCATCTCCAGGCTGAGCGCACGCCATACAAAACCTGTCGGGGCGAACAAGCATAATCACCGGCCCCTGATTTCCAAGCCAGTTGCCCAGCTCGAGGTTGGCATCCAGCAGGCCATCTTTGCTCTCGCCAGATTCTTTAGAAACTATCGAAACAACACTCGCCCCAATTTCAGTCCATCGCGCCAGTTCCTGCTGACTTAACTCCTGGGCCGGGTCGCAGTCGTAGCCGACAATGGAAAAGCCTGTACCGATACACTCATCAAGTAGAGTTGGACTACCATTCACGCCGATTTCAGGCTGAATCAATAACCTGCCAGCGATCGCTCCTGAGCCATTCGAGACGATCAAACCTTCCTCTATAAATCTTTCCGAAACGGACTTGAACATCTCATCTTCAAGGGCCTGAAGTGCGTCTGGGTCCTTGTTAACTTCGGCGAAAAAGACGTCTCTTTGCGCCGCCCGCTCCGGGTCAATCGGCTGAATTTGTTGACCCAGACTCAGTGCCGTCTGGATCAGTTCCCAGGCATGGTCTCGGCGTTCCTTCCCGTAGCTAGCCAAAATTCCCGGTTCCGCATTACCCTTAACAACCATGGCCAACTTCCATGACAAGTTACTGACATCCCGAATACCACTGTTGAGCCCCTGGCCCGCAAACGGCGGCGTCATATGCGCAGCATCACCTGCCAGAAAGGCCCTGCCCTCCTGGAACTTATTCGCAAGTATTGCGTGGAAGTCATAAACTCGTTTTCTGTAGATATCCACCTGATCGATATCGGTATAAGGCGCGATAATTTCGCGTATTTTTTCGTCCTCAAGCAGAGCTTCCCTGTCTTCCCCAGGCATCAGCATCCACTCCCAGCGCCGTTCGCCATGACGCTTTCGGATCGTCATGCCAGGGCGAACTGGATCACAGTAAAAGCGACAATCCGGTTGGCCATCTATAAGCGGGTCTTTGGTATCGATGACCAGCCACGGCAGGGGATTACTTTCACCTTTCATCTCGATACCTAGCTGCGAACGGATCGTCGAACGCCCACCATCACAGCCCACGAGATAATCCGCGGCAATTTCTATTTCATCGCCACTGCCGTCTGTGCAAAACACGCGAACGCCCGCCTCGTCTTGCTCGAACTTGTTGAGCGTATGGTTAAAGCGAAGGTCAACACTCTCTCTTTGCTCCATCGTCTGAGCAAGATATCGGTCCAGTGCCGGCTGATCGAAAGAATTCACCGTTGAGAAACCAAAGGGCCGGGGCTCGACTCCACCCGCCTGAAACAACCGCTCGCCTTTCCCATTGACGTATTCCGCGACGATGCCGCTCAGCAATTCGTCCTCGAATCCCTCCAACAGACCGGCCTTCTGCAGTGTGCGCAGTGATTCACCATCAATCGCAATGGCTCGTGGTTCTGTCACGGTGTTGCCAAGCTTTTCCAGAAGGACTACGTTCACATCCTCCGCGCCTAATAGATGTGCAAGTGTCAGCCCGGCAGGCCCTGCTCCACAGATAACAACAGATGTGTTCAACTTTTTCATATCTATCTCTACTCCCGATTCTTTGCGTGATTCACCCGATAATTCTTCCGAACCTCGTCTTTCGAGGGCTTTTCAAGCATCCGCGATTTCATTTCTCTGACAGCCTAGATCGATAGATCCATCGGGAGTTTTTAGAGAAAGCTCCAACACATCACCCGGTTCCAAAAAGCGGGTCTGAGCCAATTGCGCCTCGATAAACTTTTTGCGTCGCTTCACGTCATTCTTAAAATTGAGGATGATCGAGAGGCCAGTCTTCAGGTTTACGTTTACAAGTACGCCACCTGGAGTGCCCGTCAATAGACAATCGCCCGCCGAAAATCCGGCAAAGCTGGAGAGATCTGTGAGGGTAGGAGCGGGTCGATGGATCAGGAGATTGGTGGATGCAGATTGTTTGACCTTACCGTTTAGCTTCAGTGTCATCTCCAGCGAATACAGCTTGTCAAAGTCCGCCTCATCCATCAGGTAAAGAACAGGGCCCATGGGGCAAAAAGTTGGCTGGCTTTTGCCTCTGAACCATTGCAACACCGGTGAACCAAACATAATGTCGCGCGCCGACACGTCATTGCACAACACGATTCCACCGACATATTGCGACAGATTGCCATCAGTGATTGGTGTGCTCTTGCTTACCCCTTCCTTCATTACCAGGGCCAACTCGATTTCGTAGTCGAGCAATTTACAATCCTTAGGCCTAAGAATGGTCTCGTTGGGAGCACAGATACTAGAAGCCGCCTTCATGAAAAGCAGGTTTTCCTCATGAGGAGCGTCAGCGACACCAGATTCGGCCCGGTGATCGGCATAGTTCAAGCCCTGACAAAAAAGCTGAACATCCTTGGAAATTGGCGAATTGAATTGAACGTCACTCGGGGACAAAGTTTTCTCAGACACGTCCCCTACAAAGGCTTCGCGATCCGAGAAGTAACTGGTCATCACTTCCCGATGTGAGAGGTACAGAGTTTTCAGAGGGTAGATAGTACCCTCGCGCAGTATTCCCCATAAGTCGCTGCCGCCATCGTGTTCACTATAATTTACAACTGAAATACCCATAATTATCTTCTCTTGTGTTGGTCTTTATCAGTGGCTATAAAATTCACTACACGCTCACCGCAAAATCTCCGGCTGTACTATTTCAACCAGGGGCGGGGAGCAAGATCCATTGCCTTTTTCATCTCCAACAAAAGTTTTCTCTTGGCTGCTCCGCCAAAGATGACGTTGAAAATGTCCTTGATGCGAAGCTTAGGATTCATGGCATCAGGCACATCATTCCCCCAGGCCCAGAGCCCTCCGCGGTCAAACAGGTGATACTGCGTTGGATAGCTGTTATCAAACACATCACCATCCGCGTAGTGTTCAACCTCATGCCCATATGGGTCTAGCCAGTAGTCAAATACCTGGCTGCCGAGGATATGACGGCCCATTCCCCAGAAGTGCTTCCAGCCTTTAAGCTTCAGGTATTGCTGCCCCTGACCTATCGCATCCTGATCTACTGTTTCATAAGCACTGTGCATGTAACCGGGTTCTGGGCCACCCGCCAACACTACCGTATGGTGGTCTGCGGGTGCGTCGCCTTTATCCAGCCTGTTGAAGGCCAGCACCGGTCTGCCTGTAGCCGAGCACAATACATCCGTAGGCAGTAAACCCAGATGCTTTCGATACCACTTCCAGGATGTTTCGAAATCAGACACCATCAATACGCAGTGGCCAAAACGCTCTATAGCGCTAGGCTTGAGTGTTTCTCGCTGACCGCGATTGATGCGATTTTTCTGCCGCGGCAGATTGATCGCAAGAGAATCCCTGCGCGTCTCCAATGGTGCCAGGTTTGCCCTGCCGTAAACAAGATCAACCAAAAACCCATCCGGGTCGGTTAACCGCACACGCTGTCCGCCACCGGGGCCATCAATGCCCTCCACCGCTACGCGTGCTTCACCGGCAATATGGTTCAACACTTCTTCTGATTCGACAGCATATCCCGCCCCCAAAAAGCGTGCGGTAGCGCCCTTTTGAGCAACGTAGATATACGGATCAGAACCGTAGCCACGCATGTAGAGGTTTTCGTCGGATAGCTCCGACACTACCATGCCAAAATCCTGCAGAAACATCTTTTGTTTCTCTAGGTCAGGCACTTCAAACATGATGTAGGCGGTATTCACTGCGCGGGTCAGCGGCTCATCGTACAACTCAACAGGAATGGTGCCCGGAGCAGCAAGCTCTGCCGCCGTATATTGGTCTGACCCCGGGTATACAATTTGATCGAGTGATGTTGTCGAAACCATACTAAGCTCCTTTGACCTGATGAATTAATGCGGAAATTCCAATCCACCTCTGGGCATGTGCTGCGCGCATAGGTGATGGTGTATAAACCAGCATCTAGCCGTCCTCCGCCATAGAAATCCTAAACGCCAGAAGCGAATCCAAAACATCGAATTGAATTTGACACCACCAATTGCACGGTCCGGCGTAGAGAACCTCTGCTGAGGGTAGCATTGGCAGGTTGGGCGGAATGACTCCACTGTGTTTTGCATATTGCGCATATTCAGCCAGCAATGACTGGAGTAGATCCGGGTGTTGTGCACTGAGGTCGGATGTTTCGCCTGGGTCACGCGCCAGGTCATACAATTCCCACGAGCCTGAACCCAATGGTGCTTTGATATTTAATGCCTTCCACTGATCCTGAATCACTGCAGCATTCCCGAACAGCTCCATACCGAGAGTACGGCCCAGAGCCGCTTCATCGCCCCGCCACGCTTTTAGTAAGCTGCGTCCCTGAGGCAGAAGTTTTTCCTTATACAATCTACTTCGGTGGGTGTCGATACCGGCTAGCTCAAGCAGTGTAGGGGTAACGTCCATCGCATGCGCTGCAACCGGAGATCGTCTCCCGCGCACCACATCAGGTCCACTGACGATAAAAGGCACGCGTATGCCACCTTCCGCCACCATCGCTTTGTACAGTCGAAAAGGGGTATTTGATGCCGCAGCCCACTCGCTACCCTGGTAAGTGTGTGAGCCAGGCAAACCCATGTTCTCCACGGCCTGATCTCGATTATTGAGAAGCCAGTCCCGCGTATTGTGTGGATAGAGCAATGGCGTCGATGCATTCGCGCCATTGTCTGACATGAAAATGACGTAGGTATTTTCCAATTGGCCACGACTTTCCAGGTGGGCCAAAATTCGACCAATCTGTTGATCCAATAGCTCAACCATAGAGGCGTAAATTTCCATAGGCCGGATATCTCTGGCACGTTCTTCGGCAGTGCGCAGTTCCCAGGTTTCACGTCCTATGGGCAACCAGGAGGGAAAAATGGGGGGCGACCACTGCTGCGCACCCCCGGGAATCAATCCGAGCTCTCGCTGCCGAGCGCTTCGCTCGTTGCGAACGATTTCAGGCCCCTGGTCATAAACACCGCTGTATCTATTGCGCCACTCATTCGGTACCTGCAGAGGATCATGTGGTGCTGTATAAGCCACATAGGCGAAGAACGGCTGCGCTGTGTCTACGTCATCCAGATACTGGATAACCTTGTCAGTGTACGAAATGGATGAATAGAAGTCGGCGGCGAGTTCGACCGGATCTCCATTTTCGAGATAGTCGACACCATTGTCCTTATGCAAAGGCAAGCGATCACCAAAGTGACTGGCACCGCCCTGAAGCAAGGTAAAGGATTTATCAAAGCCTCTATTATGCGGATATTGTTCCTCGGAAACCGCCAGATGCCACTTCCCCGCCATCACCGTGTAGTAGCCGCGCTCAGCCAGCGCCTCGGCTACTGTAACAACGCCCCCGTGAAGCTCCGCGCCGTAGTTTACAGAGTCGAGTTGATTTGGGGTTTGCTTTTCTGCCATGGTGCCGAGCCCGGCGAGGTGATTATCAACTCCTGTGAGCAGCATGGATCGCGTGGGTGAACAGGTGGGAGCAACACGAAAGTGACTCATGGTCAGCCCACTGGCGGCCAAGGCATCCAGGTTAGGTGTTCTGATCTCGCTGCCGAAGCTACCCAAATCGGCCCAGCCCATATCATCTGCAACCACCAAAAGAATATTAGGGCGGGTTGATGCGCCGTAACTTTCGCTGGTCAGCGTAAGACTGAGAGCGACAAAAAGGCACGATAGCGTTTTCTTCGGCCGGAGCTTCCTCAGGAGGACCGCGTAAGTATCCTTAGCCAGGTTAGTGCCAGAAATCATGAGTCTCGGCCAGTTCAATCTCACGCACAATCCCCCGGTAAGATGTCATGAGACAAAGGCAATATCACACCTGGAGCCGAAGCTGCCCGTATTCCAGTTCTGAATAATTCAGCCGGTAAATATATCGTCATGTGCATCTATCCCCTTAACAGCACCCAAAGTAAATGGATGAAGAATTTGGATAGCATCCTAGCCCTTCGTGACTTTTCAGTCAATGACTTATTAGTCATATTAATGAAGATATTAATATAAAAATCGACCATATAGTCATATTTGTGTATAGTTCTTGGAATTGACCCTGTAGTTAGGAGTATTTTTAATGAGCGAAGCATTGAGTGCCAGAGAGGCAAACAGCCTCAAAATACGCGCCTCCTTGATTGCGGCCTGTGGTGATTTACTGGTTGAAAAGCCTATCGACGCCGTGACTATCAATAACATTGTTGAAAAGGCAGGCGTTGCCAAGGGCAGTTTCTATAACCATTTCCCCGACAAGGAAACACTGGCCGACGCTGTATCTGAAGCGATCTTCAATGAAGTTGAACTCGCGGTCAGGAAGAGCAATGAGAACGTTACCGACCCCGCTTACAAGATAGTGCGCGGTATGTGCAATCACGTACAGCTTGCAGTGTCAGATCCCAAGCGCGCCATTATTATGGCGCGCGGAATTCAAAAAGTAATCGCTGGCGGGCACCCGCTCGATCGCACTGCCAAGCTCGATATCACCGACGGAATTGAGTCCGGCCGATTCGAGCAGCGCTGTGAAGACGCCGGACTTATTCAGGTCATGGGCGCTGTTTACTTCACCAATCTCAGGATTCTCGCGCAGAGTATGTCGGCTGAGGAAGCGATTGAACTGTGCACGAAAGTATTCACACTTATACTGTGCGGTTTTGGCCTGGATGAGAAAGAAGCTGTTAGGATCGTATCTGATTCAGCCAGGGACATCGTCAAGGCTTCTCCCCATCCAGAGCGAACCCAAGTTGAGTAGATCGTTCTTTCGCCTTTATCAAACGCGATGTACCGCGAGTAACGGTGTGGTGCTGCTGATTGAGTATGGCCCCGGTGTAGCTCGGCCTTAGCTTTAGCCGCTCCCAGTATTGCGCGGTTTTTACCCGCTGATCGCCGCCTAGATAAATCTGCAAGCTGTCCGCTTGCAGCAATCTTTCAAGAATGACCAGCCAACTTACGTCCGCCAAGGAAAATTGGCTTCCAAGTATCCACGGGCCGCCGGAGTCTCGTAACTGTTGCTCTAACTCATTCAGATACCGGAACATCTTGATCCGGCTTTGGCGATGGATTTTCATTACAGGGCTAATGTTGTTCAGCCTATCAAGTCCCAATAGTTTCAACAGTGTAAAGACCGATGGCCGACGCTTGTCAAAATGAAACAATAGGCCTTCCAGTATTTTCCACAATGGAATATCAGCCAGCATTGAAGAAAATAGCGGTATGGTAAGCCCGGGAACCGCCATACCCGCTGAAATAGGCCCTACTTCGATGGGGTCACCCTTTAGTGAGGCTTTGCCCATCCACAACTTCATGGCCTGCAGCTCATCACTGTCGGTGGGAATTAATACAGAAGCACCCTTTGGCGCGTGACTTGCGGCGTACAAAATTTGTTCGTCAGACTCGTAGACGGGGTGGCCGTTGTGAATCAGTACGGGCACTGTGCCAGCAGGGTTTACGCGTAGAAAACTCGGGCGGATATTTTCATAACAACCTGTTTCGATGAGGTCCACCGGGTGGCTACGATATTCTATTCCAAGTTCAGCCAGACAAACGCGCGTCTTCATCGAACACAGCGAGAGCGCATTGTGGTAGAGCTCGAACTCCCGTTCATGGGGGATTTCAATGTGCTGCGCAATTCCCCCCTGTACAGGGTGCCGTTTTCGACGACGGTTCTCAAAAAACCACCATGAAAAAAAGGAGACTAAAACAAAAAGGAGAATCGTTTTAATCATGATCAATAACCACCTGGTCTCCCATAACTAAATATCTCGATATTCCACGAACTCAAATACCCCGTCAATAAAAGCACCGGGGGCATTTGACTACTATTTACCAGGTGCCTGAAAAGACTTCACTGCCACCATCGCAACCACAAAAAATGCGGTAACTATGCCAACGTAAAACAGGAAAAAGGCAACGGTATTGGGCAGGCTCGAACCCTGGGAAAATGACAACCCCCTCGCCTCGGGGAAGATTGGATCAAGTGCAGACGCAATAACAATTGTCCACGCCACAACGACCATGCACACTGCGACGCGATAAATTCTCTCTACGGAATTATGAATGATTGGCAGTACCGCTGCGAGTATCCATAACATAAAGCCATTGGCAATGCCCTCCATATGCGCCATTCTCCAGGCGTCATAGGTTCCGGGCATCTGGTATTCAATGACACCGGGGATAGGCCAGAGACTTATTTCGCCTATCAGGTAAAAAAGAAAACCAAAACCAATAACAAAACCCACCAGCAAAACCAAAGCGCCGTGACCCACCAATAGTCGCTGGGCCCTCTTCAATTCAATTTCCATTTTCGATACTCCCCATCTTATTATTGTTCAGGAAAAACCTGCCATCAAATTATTGGTATCCAGCGCCGCCAGTGACTTGTCATCTTCATGGTGTAGCTTCATCCACTCCAGACACCACTCGGGGTCTTTAACCCCCGCCGGATGATGACCTGGCAAACAGGCCGAAATCATAGGTGGAAGCATTTTGCCAATAAACCGTGTCGTCATTTTGAAAAGATTCCAGCGCGACTGGAAGCTACCCCACAGGCCATCTTTCTTGAGCATTATGCGATAAGCTTTCCGACTGAATTTCATGACATGCAGCGTGGCATATAAGGTACCAAATACGCGATAAAAATAATTACCATACACTGCTTGATAAACGTCAAAGGCAACATTCTTGTGCTCTATTTCCTCTACGAAATGCCAAAGTATCAAAGAGGCCACGCGTGTATCGGAACCACCAAACAAAAACTCCCGATCGGCCACCAGCCAGTGCCCTATTCCCAGTGCCATCGACTCAAATCCACAGGCATAAGCCACATTGAATTTTAGTGAACGCTTTTCTTCGAAGTGTTGAAATTCCGCTTTCATCTGGGCCTCAATATCCAACAATTCTGTGTAACCACTTTCAATAAGAATGTCATTGAATTTTCGGTGCTGTTGATAATGTTGAGCCTCCTGGCCCATATACAGCTTCACCTCGGCTCTGAGTTTCTCGGAATCGATTTTCTCCAATGACTTGCGCATAGTTCGAATAAGGTAAGGCTCGAGAAATGGCATAGCCATAGATGCGCCGTTCACCATGTGGCTCCACTCGCGTTTGTCCAAATTCCAGTGTGGGTTGATATCCTCGGAAAACTCGAAAGGCATTTTGCGTATGACCAGTTCGGCCGGGCGTATTGCAGTATCACGATCAGCTTCCGTATAAGATTTTTGTGTGTCATTCATCATTGTTGTACCCACTACGTTATCTTGAAACCAGTTTAGCCAGGTGAGAGGGAACAAAGAGGTTATATAACGACAAAATGGGGTTATAATGTGACATTAGCTCAATGCGATGCCTGGCCATGAACACCGAAGCCCAAACCCTTATGGTTCCTAGCAGTTATTCGCGTATTGCTGCTAGAGAGCTGGGGCTGCAGGAGCGAGACCTTGCCCGATTACTGCAAGGAACCGGTTTACCCAGAAGCATACTTATGCCCGGGGACGAAGCGCATATAACCGCGCAGCAACAAATGCGGGTACTGGATAACGCCCAGCATATCCTCGGGGCGCCCGACTTTGGCCTGCGACTGGGTAGGCGTCTACAACCGGCCTCCCATGGCCCTATGGGTTATATGGTGCTGAGCAGCCCGGACGTATTAACCGCCCTGGAATCCTTTGCTGATTTTTTGCCCGTTCGTTTGCCCTTTTCCGCAGTTAAGATAGCGGTTGAAAACGAATGGCTGCAGTGCTCACTGGAACTAAAAATTGACGCCAATTCCGGGGTACGTCGCCTTCTACAAGAGTGTTTTGCACTGATGATTCAGTCAGTGGTGGAATCAGTATTGGGCCGTGAATTGCTAGAGGCACAGATTGCACTGACACATGACAAACCTGCTTACCATGCAAAATATGACGACTACCTACACGCCCCCGTACAGTTCTCAGCGCCGGTAAATTTGTTTCAAGTTCCCATCGCGCTCGCAAGGTCATCCAACGCTGCCGGCCACTCTGAATCCTATGCCGTGGCACGTGATCTATGCCGGACATTGCTCGAACAGATGCCAGATACGGCGATGTCGACCGGCAGACGAGTTGAGCGACTGCTGTTATCAAGCCCCATGGGTTCGCTAACCGCAGATGATGTGGCGCGGGCCATGTTTGTTACCAAACGGACCTTACAACGGCGACTTGACCAAGAGGGAACCAGTTATAGAGGAATCACTGAGAAGTTATATGCCGCACTCGCGGATCGCCACCTGCGCGAGCCCAACCTCACCGTTGAAACCGTCGCGATACTGTTGGGCTACAACGATACGGCAGCGTTTCGCAAAGCCTTTCACCGCTGGTATGGACAAAGCCCTGGCGAATATCGCGCAAACGTCAAAAGCACTGACTAAAATCCCTGCCAAATCGCGACTCAACCCAGGCCACTAAGCAGGAGAACACTGGTTATTTGCACGACGGAAATCCACACCACAATATGCCTGGCCCAGTAAAAATAGCGAGAATAGCGGCCAACCTTACTATCTCCGAGAGGTTCAGCTCTTAAATCCAGCTCCCACCGGCGCAAGACAACGAGAAGTAAGGACGTCACAGCGCCAAAAACAGCGTTGCCGGCGATCATCCAGCCGGTGACCAAATTCAGTGAACCTCTTGTGTCGGGATCGGCGAGCGCTATACCCAAACCGGATGCACCAATGAATACCAAAGCGACAAGCGCGTCGGAGTAATTTACCGCCCGGTCTGCCAGTGCCCGCGCGTCCGATATTTCTCTATCTTGTGTCAAACTCGTTCCCTCGTATGATGCTCACTTGCTGGCAATGTACTGGCGAAGATACTCAACTCGGGTCTCACCTCGCCTACCCTTGATGCCTTGTAGTACTTCAATGGCTTCCAGAAGAAGGTCTGTTGTTAAGCCATAGAATTTTTGGCCATTGTAGCTAAGCACAGGGTCAACATACTCTACCCCATTTTTGGAAGCCACAACGCTGCCTACTTCATGCTGAATTTGAAGGGGAATTTCAAAAACATCGGCGACCTCGTCATTGGGCACAAAAATGGGTTCGAAATCAATATAACCAACAATCGGAACCATATGGTAGCCAGAGCCGCTCCAGGCATCATCCAGACGTCCCACAATGGTAATACTTTCCCGTGGAACTCCCATTTCCTCCTCAAATTCGCGTAGCGCCCCAGCGCCTGACGACTCACCTTCATCCAAACCCCCACCTGGAAAACACATCTCACCGGGATGATTCGAAAGCTTGTCGGAGCGTTTTGTGAGAACGGTTTTCAAGCCAAGGGAGGATTGCCACACCAGCACGAGCACAGCGGATCGCCGAAAATATTCCGGGATATCTGCATCGGCAAAGGTAAAAAAATCTCTGGAAAACACGTGTTCCAGTTCAGATACAAGCAAAATAACTCCCTCGGAGTACTCTTGTTGGCAAGTGCCAAGAACGTCGTGACATTGATGCTACCGAAGCGACTGCAAACCACTGCGCTCAAAATCAGACAGGTCGTGGGAGACTACAATCGTAGTATCAGGCCGATCTTCAAGCGCTCTTAGCCATTGCCTTAATTGAGCTGTTCGCGCAGTATCTTCTGGAACAATTAGATAGCTGTACACCCACCCTTTTCCTCGATCTTCGATTAGATCAGACTTGGAATTGGTTATGTCACCCGAGAAAACGTAAAGTTGACCCTTATGCCACGCTGCAAATAAAGTAGAACCCGGTGTATGGCCACCCAATGCCACCATGCCCAAACCTGGAAACTCATCGCTGGTCAGAATCGAATTGCCTTCGATCTCCGCTGGGGTTAAACATGAATCTGCAAGGATGTCAGCGCCCTCTTGGGTATAAAAATTTTGCTCCTGCCGCTGTAAGTTGGTCTGCAACAGTAAGGGGCTTTTTTCCACCGCTTCACAAAGGGACAGAATGCCGTCCGTATGATCAATGTGCAGGTGAGTGAAACCAACCCCATCAACTCTCGCAACATGGTCCCCAAGCAGAGAGCCAATCGCGCCGTGTATCTCTACCTCCTGAGCCCC
>JBALVT010000069.1:0-19158 GCA_036961345.1 Halioglobus sp. | reverse complement strand
CTGGCAGTGATTGTGAGGGCGCGGGCGAACTGTTTCGGGTCAGCACTCTGGACTATAACAACCTGCCCCGCAGCGAAGGCGGTGAGGTCGATTTTACCCAGGACTTTTTTGGTGGCGATGCCTTTCTCACGGTTTCGGGCCAATTGGAGGTTGAATCCTATTGTCTGGCGATGAGTAAGGTGTATACCTTTGGGCCCACCTTTCGTGCGGAAAACTCCAATACCAGCCGCCATTTGGCGGAATTCTGGATGGTCGAGCCCGAAGTGGCTTTTGCCAATCTGGACGACAATGCCGATCTTGCCGAAAGTCTGTTGAAACATGTCTTTACCCGGGTGTTGGAAGAGCGGGAAGATGACATGGCCTTTTTTGCCCAGCGTGTCGATAAAACCGTGCTGGAGCGGTTGCGGGGCGTGGTTGATAACAGCTTTGAGCGCATGAGCTACACCGAAGCGATCAATATCTTGCAAAACTGCGGGGAAAAATTTGAATTCCCCGTTCAATGGGGCATTGATTTAGCCTCTGAACACGAACGATACCTGGCTGAGAAACACGTGGGGCGGCCAGTGGTGCTGATGAATTACCCCAAGGATATTAAAGCGTTTTACATGCGTCTCAACGACGACGAAAAAACAGTAGCGGCTATGGATGTGCTGGCCCCGGGCATTGGCGAGATTATTGGCGGCAGTCAGCGGGAAGAGCGCCTGGACGTGCTGGATTCGCGTATGGATGAACATTTACGCGAAGAGTTGTGGTGGTACCGCGATTTGCGCCGTTACGGGACCGTACCTCACGCCGGTTTTGGCCTGGGTTTCGAGCGCCTACTGAACTATGTTACCGGTATGGAAAATGTTCGCGATGCAATTCCCTTTCCGCGAACCCCGGGGCACGCTGCCTTCTAGCGCGAAATGCCACCCCAAACGGGGCAATTGATCATGATTTGAGCAATATATGTGACATATTGCCTTTTTTATGCCTAAAAAGTGATCAATTCTGAGCCATACTCAATGCTGGATACTTAATTACCTTCGCTCGAAATGGGCCCGCAGGCAGGAGAACTGGTAACGGTAATGGCGCAGGCAATGAATATGCAAGAAGCAGGGCCGGTCACTGAAATGGCCATTGTGGACACCTTTACCAAGCTGATCTTTGGGCAGGAATCCCAGTACAGTGGTAGTGAGCTGGGCATTATCCATGCGTTCAGAATGATTGACGACAATGTCACCCTGGACTGTCATTCCGATATGGGGGTGTATTTACGCGCCCTGGGTGTACAGGAAATGATAGGCCTGGTATCCCGGGTGAGTTATGGCATGGCGAAGGGTGTTCACCTGGAGGGTGCCCAGCTGCTCAAAGCCGGCGAGTCAATTGCGGGCCTGGGCCGGCACCACTAAAATCAGGGCTACTCTGGCTCTTTCCCAGCGCTAACCGAATCTGTTTTACCTTCTTTCAAGCCACAATCAACGATCAATTCAAACAGCACTTTGTGTGTCTCAGCTTCTATGGCCTTTAAATTTAGTGTCACGGCTTGTTCCAGAGCAAACCTTCGAGTGGTGCTCGTCAAGCTGGACTGCCATTTATCATAGCTGAATTTCTCTGGATCTTTACGCAGGTCAACAAAACCTTCCAGGCCGCAATCATTCAGACGCACATTGAAACCACTACTGTTAATGTGGCAAACCGTTGCCTCGAAGGGGTGCTCCTGCGATTTAGCCTGGGCTGCAATGTAGTTGCTCGCCAGCCATTGCTCTGCCTCCTGGGTGGCGAGGCGAACGTTGGCAATCTGTCCCGACAGACGGCTCAGTGTATCTTTGTCGACCAGTTTGGGCGACTCGCCGTGAAGTGCTGCCTTAATTTGCTGGTGGGCAAGAAAATCTGAATATTTGCGCAAGGGCGACGTCACGTTGGTGTATGACGGCAGCGCCATTCCCATGTGCACAGAAGATTCCGTAGTTAATTGCGCGCGGGTCAGCAGGCGGTTAACCATCGCCCGCAGGGGTAGTTTATGTTCACCCGAAGACAGGGCCGTCATGATATCGCGATAGCCTTTTAAGTCTGTTGGGTCTGTCTCGGCCAGCGCGGGTACGTGCATCGCCAGGAATTTTTTTGTTTCATCCAAACGGTCTCTGCGAAAGCCCGGATGGCTGACAAATGGGCCGGTGCCCTCGCGCTCTGTTAGGAAACGAGCAGCACAGCTATTGGCTGCTACCATGCACTCTTCAACCACTTTTTGCGATTGCAGTTTATCGTATGGCTCGATGTTTTCGATGTTTTTCTGGTCGTTGAGTATCCAGCGAAATTCCTTACGGTCTTCCATCACCAGGCCGTTTTTGCTGCGATGTTCGCGCAGGGCCCGATAAACCTGATACAGGGCCTCAAGCGGCGTTGCGTGGCTCATTAGCTCGTCGTAATTGCCGGCCAGATAGCGATCGACGCCGTAGTAAGATAATTTTGCTCTAGAGCGCACGGTGGCTTCAATAAACTCGAAACTGCCCACTTCCCCGGCATCGCTGACGGATATTTTGCATACCAGAGCGGGGCGATCGTGGCCCTCGGACAGTGCGCAGGTGTTTTGTGATAACTCCTCGGGCAGCATGGGTATGACGTCACCATGGAAATAAATGGATGTGGCCCGCTCGGCAATTTCCTGCTGCAAAGGCGAGCCCGCTTCGATATAGGCGGTGGGGTCTGCTATGGCTACGTAAAGTGTCCAGCCATCAATGCTGATATCTGCGTAGAGGGCGTCGTCTATATCCTGGGTTTTGGCGGCGTCGATTGATACAAATTCGAGATCGGTGAGGTCCCGCCGCTGGGTGGTTTCCATCGGGTTGCAGGTTTCCAGGCGTTCAATGAGTGCTTTTTTACTGTCCTGGGGCCAATGGGGAGCCAGGTTGTGTTTGGCCTGGGAGTACAGGTTTTCTATGCCGGGGGTCTTTTCGTTGCCAACAATAGACAGAATTTTGGCCTGGGGTTTACCGTCGCGAATAGGATGGCGCAATACGGCGCAGCGTACGTAATCTCCCTCGTTAACGCCATTTCGGGCGTGGGGAGGAATAAACAGCCAGCGGCTGAGCTGGGATAAATCCGGTTGTACGAAAAATGCCTTGCCTTTGCGTACACAGCGGCCAGTAAAATCGCCCAGTGGGCTATCCAGCAACTTTTCGATGTCAGCAATGGTCTTGTTGTCTTTGGTTGGGCGAACACACACCCTGACCTTGTCGTTGGGGAAAACCTTGAGCATTTCATCTGGAGGAATAAAGATTTCTCGTCCATCTTCGAGTACCGCAAAGCCGTAGCGAGCCTGAGTGCCCTTAATTACAGCATCGGCGTGCTCTTTCTCCGATTCCATTTGTGATTTTAAGCCCTTGAGCTGGGCGAGAGAGTCGTGATTGAGCATGGGGGAGGTAGCAACTTATATTTCGGCACACAAGCCCTCTATGCTATCGGAAAATTGCTCCGCTGTCAGTTCAGGATCGCGCCGGGGGTGCCCGTATCGTCAATTTTGTGGAATTGATTGACAGGAGGGGGTGGGGGTTTAATAATCAAGGTGAAATTTGCCGTTTTAGACTGTAAGTTGACCCGCCGGGAAACGCCTTTGAACTATTTCCTGACACCGGCCAGGCAAATCACCGCATTGGTCGGGTCAAACAAAAAGCGCTGCTGCGCTGCCGCTGAGCTTGTAACGCTCGGACCTGATTCGCGCTCCAATTTGCTCATTCCTTCAAAAGCCACCCCTAACCCGAGCCCTCGGTTCGTTCCCAAGCACTTTCGATTTGATCTTGATTCAACCCTACTCTGCTCTTTCTCCCTGAGGATATACCTATGGATGCTAGCTCGTCCCTGCGTGTAGAAAAAACTAAGCTCAAACCTGTTATCAAGAAAACATTCGTTCTGGATACGAACGTTCTATTGCATGACCCCACGGCGGTGGCGGCTTTTGCCGAACACGCTGTGGTTATACCCATGACCGTGCTTGAAGAGTTGGACCATATTAAGGACCGGCCAGAAAAATCGGTCAGTCGTGAAGCGCGAATAGCCATTAATATTATCGACAAAATCGTTGATGCAGCATCGCCTCTGGAAATACAGGAAGGCGTGGATATTCCCGGTTCTGCATTGGAAGGCGAGATACTGGGCACCCTGGCGATTTATCCGGACCAGCTGCTGGCGGACAATACGGAGGTGCCATTTCTTGATGTAACCCAGGACCAGGCCAACGACAATCGTATTATCAACGTCGCGTTGCGTCTGCAGGCCGAGAATCCCAACGAACTTGTCTGCCTGGTCACTAAAGACATCAATATGCGCATAAAGGCAAAAGGCTCTGGTTTGGCCAATGTAGAAGACTATCGAAGAGACCGGGTACTCGACGATATAAACCTGCTGGCCAAGGGTTATGAAACCATTGAAGGCGATTTCTGGTCGACTATCTCAGAGGTGGACACCCTGCGTGAGGGTGACTGCACCCTGCACAGAATTCCTCGCAAATCCCTTCCCAACGCTTATCCGAATATGTTCGTGTATGACGATCAGAATTTCATGGCTTTCGTGAAACGGCTAGACAATGAATATGTCTATCTGCGCTGTGATAGCCGCGATAACCTTATGCACAAGAGTTATTGGGGGGTAACGCCGCGCAATCTGGAGCAGTCGATGGCCATGCAGTTGCTGTGTGACGACAATGTGGATATGACGGTATTAACCGGGCCGGCAGGTTCGGGCAAAACTTTGCTGGCATTGGCCTACGGCCTGCATGCAATTCTTGAAGAGGGGCGGTTCAGCAAACTTATTGTCGCTCGTTCAACTCCGCCAATCGCCGAGGACATTGGTTTTTTACCCGGCACCGAAGAGGAAAAAATGGCGCCCTGGCTCGCGGCCTTTGACGACAATCTGGAGGTCTTACACGGCTCTGACGAGTCATCCAAAGGCAGCATAGAGTATGTGAAAGAGCGCGCGAATATTCAGTTCAAGTCGCTGAACTTCATGCGTGGTCGCTCATTTAACAATGCCTATATTATTATTGATGAGTGCCAGGGTCTGACCCAGTTTCAGCTCAAGTCGATTATCAGCCGGGTGGGTGCCGACTCAAAGATCGTTGTGTTGGGCAATCTCGCGCAAATTGACAATAAATACATTACGCCGCTGACCTCGGGGCTGACCTATCTGGTTGAAAAGAGTAAGGCCTATCCCCATGCGGGGATAATGCATGTGAATGGCATTGTGCGCAGTCGCCTGGCTGCATTTGCAGAGGAGAATCTGTAATTAGGGTTTGCCGGGGCTAGCTTTTGACCAGAGTCGGTTAGACGCCAGCCCTTTAGTCTTTTGTTGGTTTGACCCGGCGAAGGTCGCGCTCCAGGGCTATTTCGAGCCGTAATACCAGGCTCCATTGGCCTTCGCGATTGTCTTCGATCTCTCGCCTGCGCAAATTGTAGGCCGGCTCCAGCTCGACAAACAGGAAGTCGCGATACATCTGCCGGCGCACTAATACCCCGAGCCTGTAGTTTTTCACGAAGGAGTCTGGGCGTGTTACGCCGGTGACAACGCCAAAGTATCTGATTGCTAGCGGCCTTTTGCTGTCTTGCCCGAAGCGCTGACTCAGAGACAGTCTGGTGCGCCATTCCAGGCCGTCAGTCTCCTCACCATAGACAAACCGGTTGGCCCAGCGCAAGGCCGAGTTCTGGCCTACCGCGCGGTTCAAGTCAGCCAGTGTGGTGGAGAAAAACTGCTTCTCGTGTTCGTATTGAACGCGCTGGGTAAGGCGATAGCTGTAAAGGTCAGAAAATGAACCTTCGTTGCGGTAGCGTATGCCCGGTTTAAGGTGGCTTGAGGCATAACTCATGGTGAGGTCTACCCGGGCGCGATCGCCCTCCCGCACTTTATACTGAATGCCAATACGGTCTTCTTCCTTGCGTTCGTCTTCTTCGAGTTCGCCGGCCTCTTCACCGCTAAAAATCAGATGCGCTCGCTGGGAAATTTTCGGCAACTGCACCTGGCCGCGCAGTCTCACCTTGAAATCGTTACCATCTTCCCTGTCCCAATCGTCTATTAGCTCAATTCTTAAGTAAGACTCCGCTCGCTCCGCGTCATATATTGGGTCGCCGAAAAATTCATCTAGCCACTCGGTCAGCGCCTGGGCGTTGTCAGTGGCGTAGGCATGGCTGGAATCCACCCAGTTGATAGGCGATCCACTTTCGGCGCCGGGGTCTGCGTCAGGGTGTATTTCGGTTTGGGCTATTGCCGCGACCGGTAGCCAGAGCAATAATAATAGCCAATTCTTCACGGTGGCTCGCTACTTACCTTTATTTCATTACAGGATACACTAGGCAAATGGATTCCCTATTTATTTTCTTTCAACACATTGTCCCTCAACACCTGCTGTCCCGGCTGACCGGTTGGCTGGCTGAGGTTCGTCATCCAGTATGGCTTAAGAACTTTGTTATCGAGCAGTTTGTGAGTCGTTTTAGGGTGAACATGGCCGAGGCGCAGGAGCCTGATCCTACTGCCTATGCCAATTTTAATGAATTTTTTACCCGGCCCTTGCGTGAGGGTGCGCGGCCTATTGCCGATGCAGATATCGTCTGCCCTGCCGACGGTGCCATTAGCCAGCTCGGTGCAATTGATGAAGGCCGAATTTTTCAGGCCAAGGGCCACTACTTCAGCACCCGGGAGTTACTCGGCGGTGATGATGAGCGCGCGGAGCTGTTTCGGGATGGCCAGTTTGCTACCATTTACCTGTCGCCGAAGGACTATCATCGCGTGCATATGCCGCTGGCCGGCAAGCTGAGCGCAACTCGCTACGTGCCCGGTAAACTGTTCTCCGTCAATGGAGTCACCGCCGAAAATGTCGAGCGCCTCTTTGCCCGCAACGAGCGTTTGGTGTGCCATTTTGAAACCGAGATAGGCCCAATGGCCCTGGTGCTGGTCGGTGCCATGGTGGTTGCCGGCATTGAAACGGTATGGTCCGGCCAGGTGGCACCGCCTTTGTCTTTGCCGGTAGAGCACGACTACCAAAATTTGCCCAAGGGTATGTCACTTGCCAAGGGTGAGGAAATGGGCCGTTTCAAGTTGGGCTCTACTGCCATTTTGCTGTTTCCCAAAGGGAGCATGGCCTGGGACGATGCGTATGCTGCAGGTTCGGCTACCCGATTGGGAGAATCACTGGGCGAATTTAAGAAGCTCTAGACTTTTTCCTCTGGTTTTATCCGGCGGGCCGCCTAGTGAAATATCTCGCCGTCTTCCAGACTGCTCACCAAATAGCGATAGCTCGCCAGGCGTGTAGCGCTGATTTGCCCTGTTTCAGCCGCTGCCAATAAGGCACAGTTCGGCTCTTGTTCATGGATGCAATCGCGAAATTTGCAGTGGCCCAGCAGCGGCCAGAACTCTCGAAAGCCTGCTTCTATCTGCCGTCGGGTCATATGCCACAAACCAAATTCCCTTATCCCGGGAGAGTCAATCAAGGTGCCGCCGCGAGGCAGGTGGAATAACTGCGCCGTGGTGGTCGTATGTGTCCCCTTGAGGGTGCTTTCGGAAATGGCGCCTACCCGTAAGTCACTTTCCGGGAGCAGGACATTGACCAGTGAGGATTTCCCTACTCCGGACTGGCCCACAAAAATACTGGTACGCCCCTCCAGGTTAGCGAATAACTCCTCCATGCCATCAGAACTCTGACAGGAGGCACGTAACACCCGGTACCCCAGTGCGGGATAGATGGCCAGCATCGAGTCAATCGCTTCGCGTCGCTCCGGGTCCGCCTCCAGCAAGTCAGTTTTGTTGAGCAAAATCACCGGTTCAATGCCAACGGTTTCGGCGGCCACAAGATAGCGGTCTATCAGGGTGGCATGCGGCTGGGGAAGCGATGCCAGCACGATAATAATTTGATCGATATTGGCCGCTACCGGCTTCAGGCTGCCGTGTGAGTCCGGCCTTGAAAGAACCGATTCGCGCTCCAGTTGTGCTACCACAACACCGGTGGGGTCGCCTTCACACCAGATCACCCGGTCGCCGGTTACAAGGCCCTCCAGATTAGCCCGCAAATGGCAGCGCTGGCTCTCGCCCGGTGCCGATTCTACCGCTACCTGGGTTCCATAGTGGGCGACGATAAGACCCTCGCGCTCCACCCCTAATTCCCCGGCAGATAGGGCCTGCTCGGCAGTGGCGTCACGTTTGGCCGCTCTCTTGGTGCGCTCTGCCTGGATTTTCTCTATGCGCCAGGCTTGTTTTCGTGTGAGTTTACGCTTGCTCATCTATTGCGATACATACAATTGTCCACAGTGCTTACTCTACTTTTCATTAAGTCATAATCGTCGTTGTCATTATTGGGCTCCGCGCTACCTCTGTCGAGGCATTTTGTTACACTGCCCGCTATTGTTAATTTAAAATGGATAAGGAAATCTTATGCAAAACGCCAGTAATTTGATCTGGGTCGATATGGAAATGACCGGCCTGGAGCCGGATAATGATGTGGTGATAGAGATCGCTACTATCGTCACCGATAGCAATCTCAATACACTGGCTGAAGGGCCGGTGATCGCCCTGCACCAATCCCAGGAGCGCTTGGCGGGTATGGATGAATGGAATACTACCCATCACACCCGCTCTGGTCTGGTCGATCGCGTGAAGGCCAGCGCTGAGAACGAACAATCAGCTACTGACCTTACAATAGATTTTTTAAATCAGTGGGTTCCCAAAGGTGCTTCTCCGATGTGCGGCAATACCATCTGTCAGGACAGGCGTTTCATGGCGCGCCACATGCCGCGCCTCGAGTCTTACTTTCACTACCGCAACCTGGATGTCAGTACCCTCAAAATCTTGATGAAGCTGTGGCGACCCGAGCTTGAGGCTGGCATTAGCAAAACTGCGGCCCATTTGGCGCTGGACGATATTCGCGAATCCATTGAAGAAATGCGCTACTATCGCGAGCATTTTCTGCGAATTTGAGGGTTTCCCGGCCAACAATATTTGCCCTACAGGGTGCAATAAAGTGTCTGATTGAACTATATTGTGGAATCGGGAAGTTAAGAAAATGCCTGGTAGAGCATTCTATGTGGAGGCCTACCCCGCACTGGAGAACAATTCTTCGTGACAATGATACGAACATGGACGTTATTCCTAAGTCTTCTACTGGCACATGGCTGCGCCGCCCCAGGTGGTGAGCAGGGTGATTCTGCAGGGGCGGACGGCACAGCGGCGTTAGTCGACTATGTGTCAAAGGATGGCCTCACTCCTTCGGCGCGTTTTAGCGAAGTCCTGTTGCTGTTAGAGGAAGGGCGCCCGGCGCCGGCCCGAATCGAGTTGCTTGAATACCTTGAAGTTAAGCCCGACAGTGCAATTGCTCAGGATATACTGGCGCAAATAGATATGCCTGCTGACGAGTATTTCCCCGAAGATTTTCACGTCGTAGAGCTGAAGTTTGGTCAATCCCTTTCAACCTTGTCTAAAACGTACCTGGGAAGTGTTTATCAGTTTCACGCGCTCGCAAAATACAATGCGATTGCCCAGCCAAGCAAAACCAAGGTTGGGCAGCAAATTCGCATACCGCTGACGATCGTTGCTCGAGAGGCCCTCCGGGCGCAGGCACGCGAAAGTGAAATAGTACCCGCCACAGCGGACGTTGTGCCCCCCGAGCAGGGTCCAGAACCCGCATCGCAAAATCTTGAGGCTGTCGCTCCCGGCAGTGCTGCGCCGGCCTTGAGCGCACAGCAAAAGGCCGACCACGCAGATTCCCTGCACCGTGAAGCGCTAAACGCATACCGTGCTCAAGATCTGGATAAGGCCATTGATTTGTGGGACCAGTTGCTGGTGCTGGCGCCTGATTATGAAAGTGCCAGCATCTATCGTTCCCAGGCGGTGGAGTTGCGCAATAAACTGACCAAGCTGAACTAACGCCACCATGGATCAATATGACAAGTCTTCCAATTCCTTCTTCCGGGAACTGAAGCGTCGTAAAGTAACCAAGACATGCCTGCTCTACATTCTTCTGTGTTGGGGTGTATTACAGGCGGGCGATATTCTCTATCCCGCGCTGGGCCTGGATACCGATAAGGCGGCGCGCATCTTTCTTTACCTGGCTGTTGCAGGTTTTCCCGTCACAGTGGCCATTGCGTGGTTTTTGCAGATTACCCCCGAAGGCATCGTGCGCACCGGCTCATTTGTTGAACGACGGATTTTGAGCAATTTGCCGCCCATCAATGACCGGCGTCAGGCGAGTGTCTCCACCTATTTTCGCAAGGGAGAGGAACAGCAAGATTATCAGTGGATCCTGTCGGCCGAAACAGGCCCTTTGGCGGGTTTAAGTTTTGGCGTTTGCCATTCGCTGATATTAGGTCGCGCACTGGATTGTGATATTGCAGTACCCAGCCCCCAGGTGTCGCGCAACCATGCCCGTCTGGAGATTGAGGGTAATAAACTGATTATTGAAGATCTTGGATCATCCAATGGCACCGTGGTCAACGGCAAGCCCGTGCGCGAGCCGCGTGAATTGCACCATGAGGATGAGGTTCGGTTTCACGATATTGTCTTTCGTGTAACAGAGAGTTTTTCCCGGCCCAGCAGTGAAATGGAAGCGATGAATCAGACCACCTTCATTGATCGTGGTGACACACTACCGCCCGGGGATTGATAGCCGCTCTAGCCAGATGTCTTGCCCTGAATTCGCTGTAAATTGCGTTGCAAGGTTTCAGCCTGGTTCAGTTTTTGTTTTGCAGCGTTGTTGTAGGGATTGTAGGAAAGGGATTTCTTGAGCGCAGTGATGGCGCTTGGCAGATCCACTTTCATAAGGCGGGCTCCTTCCTGATACCAATTTTTACTGAGTGATGCTCGCAATTCGGCGCTGCGGTCCAGCAAGGGGTCATTGCTCAACGGTTTAACACTCAGCGCTTCCTGTAGCTGCACCAGACTGGCTTCCAGATCGCCTTCATTGAGGGCTTCATCTGCCAGTGCCACGTGAGCATGGCGTATTAATGTGGCTTCGTCCCGATCGTATTTTATTTGTTTTTTGGCACCCAGTTCAATCATCTGCTGATAATGGCGTTGCTTGTACAATGCTGCCAGCTGCCTGTGAAGGTCGTCGGGTGCCGGTCCTTTATGTTCGACCATGAGCTGGTGTTCTGTTTCGCTCTTGCCCCTGGCCTCAGCTCTTGCCCGTGCAGATTGGGATTTGCCCAGAGCCTGCAGTGCTATTTGGTGGCCTGGTTGTAGTGCCAATACGCGTTGCATCCATGTGTCGCCGTCATCGTTTCTCCCTCTGGTGTAGGCCGACTCGCCCTTACGCATTGCCAGGGCCGCCCTTTGCTCGATCGTAGTTTCGAGCCGACTAATCGCCGTATTTACCTCCGGGTCACTTCCATGCAGTGGTATAAGGCTGCGCCATACGTCCAGGGATTGGGCGTAGCGTCCTTCATCCTCCAGCGTCAGGGCACTGTTTTTTTGCGCATGGATAAATGCAGTGATGGATGCCTCTTGTGGCGGCAGGCCGGTACAAGCACACAGTAGAGCGTAACAAAGCCCCGTAAACAAAAAATGCCTGTTTGTTTTCATTGCAGATTTTTCGACCGGTAGCCACGGGTGAATCGAGCAAACCTGTCGAGGTCGTGGTCGGCGTAGATCATGGTGCGGTGCAAATAGAACGGGTCGGAGTAGGTGGTGTTTTCTCCCCGGGTAACCGTTGCCGCCAGAGCATAACCTGTATTTTTCAGGATATCGCTGGCGGTCGTGCTGGTATTGCCGTAGGGGTAGGAGATATAACGCGCAGGCGCTCCCAGGTGTTTTTTGAATGCTGCATTGGAGCCCTTTATTTCACTTTCTATTCGCGCCTGGTAGTTGGCCATGTTTTCATCTTCGGGTAGTCGCGACAAACTGGCGTGGCTCTTGCCGTGAGACTCTATTTCTATCAGCCCGCTGTTTTTCATTTCCTGTATTTGCGACCAGTTCAGCGCTTTCCCGCCGCCAATAAAATCCGTATAAATAAACAGAGTCGCCTTTATGCCGTGTTTTTTTAGAATGGGCCAGGCAACGTCATAAATTGATCGGTAGCCATCGTCTATTGTTATGACCACGGCCTGTTCAGGTATCGGTTGCCCCTGGCGGATGATTTGTTCTGCTTCGGCGAAAGACAAAATTCTGAAGTCATTGGCCAATAAATACAGCATTTGCTTTTCAAAGGCGTCGGCGGTGATTTCGAGCTGGTTTTGCGTGACAGTATTGTTAGTGTATTGGTGATAACAAAGAATCGGCAGAACCCGATAGCCATCGACATACACCGAACTTGGGTTGGTGGGTGTTAGGGGGACGGCGACAACCTGGCCTGGCACGGAAGCTGTGTTGCCATTCACCTCTTTAAGCTGCCATACCTCACCGGCATCACCCAAAAACGCGGCGGCAACGTCCGCCATATTCTGTCCGCGTTGGAGCCTTACCAGCGCAAAGTTATTGTCCTGTGCCAGCACCTGCATAGACTCTTTTGTCGGGCTAACCGGTGGCGCAGACGTACAGGCTACCAGAGCCAGCAGCAGCGTCGACAATAGCGCCTTACGCATTATTGTCTTCGTTATTATCTGCTGACCTGACAATGGTGTTTTCTTCGACCATACCCTGAATAATACCGCTGACATCCAGGTCGAGCTTCTCACCGGACGAGGAGCCCCCGGTTGGATGGGTTTCGTCGCTGTTGTAATCCGTTTGACGTTCCAGCGAGTCGGCCATATCGTTAAAGGCGTTAAACAGATCGCCAAATTCATCACTGCGGGTTTTTGATATTCGTGTTTCCAATTGGCCGCCGCCAAAAAGTTTGAGAGCCTGGGTGGCCAGCAACACATTTTTAGCGATCAATTTGTTAAAAATATAAATGACCACAGAAACGGCCAGCACAATGGCGAAGGCGAGAATAAACATCATGCGCTGTGTTGTGGCCAGGGCGGCATCGAGCGCGGTGGTTTCCACGCCAAGGTTGATTTCGCCCACCACGGTGTCTCCAAACAGCACGGGCAAATTAAAATTGAAAATTTTGCCCTGATCTGAATCCACCGTTTTCACCACAACATCTTCCTGCTGATATACCTTGGCTGCACTGTCGTCCATTTGCCAATTTTGCCCGATCTGAGCGTGGTCAGTCGCGCTGCGAACTATGCCCTGATGGTCTGATACCACGAGATAGCGGAAGGTTCGCCGCTTGGATGCGTCATCGACGAAAGACTCGAGGGTTATCCAGTCTTCGCTCAGCACCGGAATCGCCGCCTGCACCGCTGTGAATCGGGCCAGTGAAATTCCAGAATCGATTGCCTGCTGTGTCAGTGCGTCACTTTGCGCCCTGAAAACCAGTACGGAACTAATCGCCATCGTCAAGGCAACAATGGCGCCCATGATCGCAGTCCATTTTACCTGCAGTGGTAAATAGCCACGGCTTTCCTGGGCATTGTCCTGCGCGGCCAGTCGTTCCCGTTCCAGCGCAGTAACCAGCTCTGCGCCATTTTGGAATCTTTTTTCAGGCTTTTTTTGCAGTAGTTTGGCGACGATTTTCTGCAGCCCCACCGCTGCCTGAGAATTAACCTGGCGAATAGGAATTGGATCTTTTTGTACAATTTGCATAATCAGAGTGGGGATAGACTCGGCATCAAATGCTTTCTGTCCGGTAATCATTTCGTACAGAATCACGCCCAGGGTAAACAGATCCGAACGGCCGTCTATCGCAGTGCCGCAAGCCTGTTCCGGTGACATGTAGCGGGGGGTTCCCAGCATCATGCCCACTTGCGTACTTTCTGTGTTGCCGGTTTCCTCTAGCCTGGCGATACCAAAGTCGGCAATTTTGGCGGATTCGCCATCGGCTCCCATCATGATGTTGTCGGGCTTCAAGTCGCGGTGTATGACGCCTTTTTTGTGGGCATAGTCCAGAGCGCTGGCGATTTCAATCGCCAGGTTGATAATAACGTCCTGGGAGATTCGCTTTCCCGTGCGCATAAGATCGCCCAGGTTCTCACCCTCCAGCAGTTCCATCATGATATACGGCACATTGTCGACGTTACCAACGTCGTAAATGGTAACGATATTCGGATGGGTTAGCGCACCAGCGGCCTTGCCTTCTTTTATAAAGCGGCTGGTATGTTCCTCATCTGCGCAGTGTTCTTCTTTGAGGATTTTTAATGCGACGCTGCGATTGATTTCAGGATCATACGCTCGATAGACCTCGGCCATACCTCCCTCACCGATCTTCTGGGCGATTTCAAAGCGCCCTATTGTCTTGCCGACAAACTCCAAAAGTTTTCTCCTTAAAACGTATTGCCTATATCCAGCTAATAACTACCATAGCGATTATTACGCCCAGAACCAACCACAAGCTTTTAGCATGAGTGCGCCGGGCCTTGGGGGGCTCGTTCATAACTGGCCGGCCCGTGTTCTGTGTGGTTTCCATGTCGGGTGTTGCACTGCCTGGCCTGTGAGTTGTGTTTGACTCACCAACCATCACAACAGTGACATTGTCGCGGCCACCGGCGGTCAGGGCGGCGTTGATCAGGGTGTCCACTTGCGAGTCAACGCTCGCGCTGCCGCGCAATAACTGTTCTATGTTGGCATCGGCAAGTTCATCGGTGAGCCCGTCGCTGCACAGCAGTATTTGTTCGCCCGCGTTTAGTTCTCCCGATACCGTGCCTGGCTGTAGCGCCATCTCGTCACTTACGCCGATAGATTGGGTAAGCACATGCCGTTCCGGGTGGTTCGCAGCCTGGGACCCTGAGATGACGCCGCGCTCTAATAATTCGGCAACATGTGAGTGATCGTGCGAAAGTTGTCTCAGGGTTTTTCCATCCCAGGAATACGCTCTGCTGTCGCCAACCCAGGCGATCTGATACCGGCGCCCTGTTAGGGCCAGCGCAACAATGGTGGAGCCCATTCCGAGGTTTTCATCCCGATTGGAAATTTCCTCCAATACCGCACGGTGCGCACTGTGAATGGCATTGGTCAGCGTTTTGCCTGCAGCGTAGGCCTCGGTGACCTGGTTTTTTACGATGGCGCTTGCGACTTCGCCGAAGGCGTGGCCGCCAATCCCGTCAGCCACCAGCCACAAACCCAGCGCGGCATCGGCGGCGTAGCAGTCCTCGTTTTGCAAACGTTTTAGGCCGGAATGTGTCGATGCTGCAAACTTTGTCATTGCCTGTCCTGATATTCTTCGTCAGATAGTGTAGACCACGGGCAGCGCCAGTGAAACCGGAGAGCTAGCCGGGTTTGACGCCATGCTGCTCCAGTGCCCATGCCACATGTTCACGCACCAGCTCAGAACAATCGTCTGCGCGTGTATTCAATGCTGCAACGCTCTCATTTGAGGTCGGTGCATTGCCCAGCGCAATGGCGAGGTTGCGCAACCAGCGCTGATAGCCAATACGGCGCATGGCCGACCCCTCCGTTTTACGCAGGTAGGTTGCCTCGTCCCATAGAAATAAATCTATCAGCTGGGCGTCTGCCAACTGGTGCCTTGGCTGAAAGTCTGCCTCCTTTGTCAATTGTGCAAATTTGTTCCAGGGACAGACCAGTTGGCAATCGTCACAACCGAAGATTCTATTGCCCATCAGTGGCCGCAGTGCAGGGTCGATACTGCCTTTGTGCTCAATTGTCAGATAGGAAATACATTTGCGGGCATCGAGTTGGAAGGGCCCTGTAAACGCATTGGTTGGGCAAATATCAAGGCAGGCGGTGCAGGTCCCGCAATGTTTGCTGCTCTGGGCCCGGTCGGGCTCCAGAGGCAGGTCGGTATATATTTCCCCAAGAAAAAACCAGGAGCCGGCCTTGTCGTTGATCAACATGGTGTTCTTTGCGATCCAGCCCAATCCCGCCTGCTCGGCGATAGCTCGCTCCAGGACCGGGGCGCTGTCGACAAAGGCACGGTATTGGCCGCTGCCCACTTCGGCTTCTATTTTTTTGGCAAGTTTGGCGAGGCGCTTGCGTATCAACTTGTGATAGTCCCGTCCCAGGGTGTATCGGGATATATAGGCCTTGTCCGGTGAAGCCAATATCTCCAGTGGCTGGGTATCTTCAAACAGGTAGTCCATGCGCAGTGATAACACCCGACATGTGCCTGGGATCAGCTCCGCCGGTCGAGATCTTTTGCTGCCATGGCTGGCCATATAGTCCATACTGCCGTGGTAGCCCGCTGCCAGCCATTTTTGCAAATACGCCTCATTTTCCCCCAAATCCACATCGCTTATACCCACTTGCTGGAAACCCAGCTCGGCGGCCCACAGGCGAATTTGTTGCGCCAGATCCTGCTGTTCACTGGTAGTGAGAGTCTTGCTCATGTAAAGCGGCCATACCCGGGTTGGATTCAAGTATAATTCTGACAGATGTTGAGGGTGTTAGGTGAGGACATTCGTATATGCCACCCTAAAACCGGTGTTTTGTGGTGCGCACTCGGGCCCTGTATGAGAAAACGATAAATGGAGACAAACTTGGCAATGACGCCCGGCACAGAAAATTTATACACCGCAGCCCAAACCCGCGCTCTGGATCATGCGGCTATCAATGAGTTTGGTATTCCTGGTATTACGCTAATGGCACGCGCTGCATCGGCATGTTTCGACATGTTGATGGATTTGTGGCCAGAAGTAGCCCACATTCAGGTTTTATGTGGCACTGGCAACAATGGCGGCGATGGTTATCTGATTGCGGACCTTGCCCATAAGCGCGGCCTGGCCGTGCAGGTGATTCAGTTGGGCGATTACAGCAAAATTACCGGCGACGCCGCGCTCGCCAGACAGCAGGCCCTGGTTAATGGCGTAACAGAGCAGCCCTACATCCCCGGCAATTTGCACAACGAGGGCGTGCTTGTTGATGCCATGCTCGGTACTGGTCTGGGGGGTGAGGTTCGCGAGCCTTATCTTTTGGCGATTCACGAGGTCAACGCTTGTGCTTTGCCAGTGCTTGCGGTGGATATACCAAGCGGTCTTTGTAGTGACAGCGGCCAGATTTTGGGCGCGGCGGTTGCCGCTGATGTGACGGTGAGTTTTATCGGTCTCAAGCGCGGCCTGTTTACGCGCGATGCGCCCGATTACACAGGGGCCATCCAATTTACTGACCTCGAAGTGCCTGCCGATGCCTATCAACGTGTGATCCCGGATTGCCAGAGACTGGAACTGGAGCATTTACTGGCAGCTATGCCTGTTCGCAGTGCCAGCGCTCACAAGGGCTCATACGGAACGGTGTTAGTAGTTGGCGGTGATTATGGTATGGCCGGCGCCGCGGCGATGGCAGCCGAGGCCGCACTGCGCAGCGGAGCCGGGTTGGTCCGTGCGGCAACCCGGCCAGAACATGTGTCGGCATTGGTGGCGCGAACACCGGAGATCATGGCCAGGGGCGTGGTATCGGGGCAGGAACTGGAACCGCAATTAGCACAGGCCGATGTCCTGGTGGTGGGGCCCGGTCTTGGTCAAACTCCCTGGTCGGAACAATTGCTACAGGTGGCCAGCAACAGTGGTAAGCCAATGGTGCTGGATGCCGACGGCCTTAATTTGTTAATTCAGGGCAGAATTGTCGACCATCGCCATCGCGAAAATTGGGTGTTAACGCCGCACCCGGGGGAAGCTGCCAGGCTGCTGGGAATATCCACCGCTGAGGTTCAGGCTGATCGTTTTGCGGCGGCTCGGGCGCTACAGCAGCGCTACGGTGGAGTGGTGGTTCTCAAGGGTAACGGCACTCTGGTGGCGGGCCCCGAAGCGCTGCTGCTGAGCGATTACGGCAATCCCGGGATGGCCAGCGGAGGTATGGGAGACGTGCTTAGCGGTATCATCGGTTCGCTGCTGGCGCAGGGTATTGCCCCGTTAGAGGCCGCAGCGCTGGCGGTGTGTGTACATGGTGCTGCTGCAGACATCGCCGCCGAAGAGGGTCAAAGTGGATTGCTGGCCACCGATTTACTGGCACCTATGCGAGCCCTATTGGGATGAGCCCAGATCGTGAACACTCGATAGTTGCCAAAGACGAGCACGCTATGGTCGCGCTGGGCGCCCGGTTGGCGGCTGCCAGAGAGCCGGGCATGGTGGTTTATCTAAACGGTGATCTGGGCATGGGCAAGACGACTCTTAGCCGCGGTTTCATCCAGTCGCTGGGGCATAGTGGCGCGGTCAAAAGTCCCACCTATACGTTGGTGGAGCCCTACGAACTCGATGGGATCACTGTCTATCATTTTGACCTGTATCGGCTCGGTGACCCCGAGGAGTTGGAATTCATGGGTATTCGGGATTATTTCGACGATGCGAACGTTTGTTTAGTGGAATGGTCACAAAGAGGGCAGGGAATTTTGCCCCCGGCGGATTTAGTGATTAACATAGAGCGTGAGGGCACAGGGCGGCTGTTGTTGTGTGTTGCCGCAAGCTCCAAGGGTGAAAAGGTAGTGGCGAGGCTGGTTGAGCACAGCCGCTGAACCACGGGGACTAATAATACAGCGAGAGTGACATGGGCAGAGCAGTCTGGATCGTTATGATCCTGGGTTTGCTGGGCACATCTACCGCAGGGGCTGTAGATGTGCAGGACGTTCGCCTGTGGCGGGCACCGGATCACACTCGTATTGTTTTTGACCTCAGTGGTCCCGCTGAACACAAACTTATTATGCTTGAGAATCCCGGGCGCATTGTTTTGGATATCAACAACGCCAGCCTGAAGGCCCGTCTTGCGGACCTGGTCCTGGGCAAAACACCGGTTACGCGAATTCGCTCGGGTGTTCGCGGCGGCGATGACCTGCGAGTCGTATTGGATATGGGGGCCAAAGTTAAACCCCGCAGTTTTGCGCTAAAGGCCAACGACCAGGCCGGTGACCGTCTGGTACTTGATCTATATGATGAAAAAAGCGGTAGCAGTACCGTCAAGAAAAGCGTCCGCCAATCGAGCAAGCGCGACATTATAATTGCCATTGATGCGGGCCATGGTGGCGAAGACCCCGGCGCACTCGGGCCCAAGCGGGTCAAAGAGAAAGACGTGGTTCTGGCCATCGCCAAGGAGCTTCACGTGCTGTTTGCCGCTGACAAAGGTTTCAATCCGCAAATGATTCGCACCGGCGATTACTACGTGAGCCTCAAAGGGCGCAGAGATCTGGCCCGTAAAAAGCAGGCGGATCTTTTTGTGTCCATTCACGCTGATGCTTTCAAGCGCAAAGAGGCCCACGGTGCTTCTGTTTATGCCTTGTCGACACGC
>JBALVT010000068.1:0-19386 GCA_036961345.1 Halioglobus sp. | reverse complement strand
CGCATGCTTGGACGCTGGCATATTCGGCTTCTAAAGGTGCGCTGCTATCTATAACAAAATGTATTGCGGTTGAATTTATGCTGGAAGGCTTGAACTGTAATGCCATCTGTCCCGGCGGCATCGAAACACCTATGGTGGAAGCTGCTGCATTGCAGCTTCCCGAAGGTGCTGACGAACGTTTGATGCAAAAAATCATGCTACCTGACGGATCTTTTGCACCACCGTCGGATGTTGCCTCCGCGGTGGCCTTTTTTGCCTGTGAAGATGCCAATCACATTACCGGCGATTATCTGCGACTGGATGGCGGTCTGATGACGTGATCAAGGTCCCTTCAATGTTCAGGTTCGTTCTCCAATCGCTTTAATGTTGGAGGGCATCTTGTTTGGTCCCAGTATTATCGGGACCTTGGGGTGAGTGCGTTCGGTGAATGGGATAGGGCGGTTGTTTGAGAACGATGGACAGACTACAGCAGTCTGAGAAAGTTAACTTACCTATACCTCCTATGTGATATAGAACTGCTCAAACCATTTTCGATTTCGCGCAATAGGCCCGTCTCCATCACACAATACGGGATTTGGCTGGTAGACTTTTTCCTCCCAGATGGGGACATCCTCATACACGCCTGCAGACATGTAGGCCAGAACTGACTGCCCGGCGTCATCGGCTTCTATATTCTTGCTCAGCACCATGGACCATCTGACTTTGGTCTGGTCATCTTCCAGAGGTGTGGCTACATGGTAGAGCACAAATTCTCCCACTACACCTGGTTCACCGGCCTCTACACCTGTGGCATGCACGGTCACGCTACCTGGCCCGTGGGAGTAGCGAGACAATGTGTACTCAGCATCCGGGTCGGCGTCACCTTTCAGATGATCCAGAACATGCTTGAACATTGAAACCGAGGTTTTTATGGGTCCGTCAAAATTTGACTCCGTCTCATGAAGGCCCTGGGTGTTATGCAAGTAGGGAAAGTGCGCGTGGTCGACATCGTTCTCGGCGATTTCCTGGATGCAAGTGGGCAGAGTAAATTCTTGGTAGTGTATTTCACCCCAGCCCTCCCTGGTGCCGTTTAACGCTTCGATATGCTGAACTTCGTAGTGGGGGGGCTCGTTCTTTGGATGATGCCAGCCCATAATCATGCCATTGATTTCCATGACCGGGATCGCTTCTGTGCTTGCCCTCGGGGGAATCTTCTCTGCATAGGGGATAGCAGTGCAGTTGCCTTGCCCATCCCACTGCCAGTGGTGAAAAGGGCAGCGCACCGTCTCGCCGACCACCGCACCCTGGTGTAAGGGGGCACCCAGATGGGGGCAGTAATTGTCAAGGGCCTCCGCCTTACCCGAGTCGGTGCGAAACACGACCAGGTCGCGGCCTGCCAATCTCACTTTTTTAAGTTCACCATTGGCAAGTTCGTGTGCGTAGCACAAGCCAAACCAGCCTGACGGCATAGGAAAAGGGAAAGTGGCCATTTATACGTCCTCTATTACTAATAACAAGATGATAAGAAACTCATGTGGCTGCCTGAAAACTGCCATTGATGCTGCACATCATTTGGGCAACCTCTCGTAGCGAACAATGCCGTGAATCGTCGTATGAAGAATACGACCTTCCTGGTCCATCAACACACCTGAAAACTGGGTGTTGTAGCGCGTGGAGCCGGTAACATAGTGGAAAGCCGATTCGCCAGTATCCCAGTCGATCGCCTCCAGCGCCCATTTCCCATCCCGGGCACCAACGGTATACACCAGATTGGCATCGTTGGAGACGATAGGGACGGAGTTGACCGAGGAGACTTCCGTGTTAACCCAATCCTCCCTAAGTGCACGAGTGTTGGGATCCCATTCAAACTTTTGCATCCCATGGGGAGTAAAGTCGGGATGGTGGCCCGCCAGCCCAACATAGGCACCGTCGGGAGCCTGCTTGATTGGCTTGTTGGCGGGGGCATTGTTCACTACGAAAGCACCGTATCCACCCACAACAACTGACTGTTCTGTCTGCACTGCGAGTGCGTCGTCACGTCCAATGTCAGCTCGCAACATACCCGCAATACGCCGGCTGGGAGCGTTGGGGAGTTGTTTCCAGTCATCCGGAATGTCCCCGCGCCAGAACAGCACCATGTTCATTACCTCGCTGCCGTCGGTGATGACAACAAACTTGTCCTCATCGCCGTAACCCATAAGACTGGCTGTCGCTCCTGAGCCAACATTGGCATTGTTGAAAGTAAAGGGCTCGCCGATAGAAGGGTCGATGACATCATCAAAGGTAACGGTGATGGTTCCCTCGTTGCCGTAGGGCTCGACCCATGCGCCATCGGCGGGGTCCTTGGATAATTTCTCACCATCCCAGACAATCTTGTGCATGTGCTGGAGCGACGGCACAAAAATATTGCCATCCTCATCAATAGCTGGCCCGTTGCGCATCCAGGTGGCCGCGCCTTGGCTATGACCTGTATCCAGCATAAATTGGTTCCAGGTAGGCGCAATTTCCGCACCGGTCAATTGCAGGGTGTGATATTCGGAAAAGTCCTGTTTTATCAATACAACCCAACCGTCGTCGGTGATAGAAATCAACCAACCATCGTAAGTCATATTCATGGAGTTGAAGCCGCCAGTCACTTCTGCGGGCTTCTTCCACTCAGCCTTGAGTTCGATGCCCGATTGTTGATTGGCAGGGTCGACATCGGCGTAGGCGAGGATGGAATCCTTACCACCCACGAACAGCACGTTGTCTGAGCTAAGCAGGTAGTAAACACCGGCGAGACCGCCACCGTAGTACTCCTTGGCCAGCGGAATCGTAGCCATGACCGTAGCCATTCCGGAGTAGCGGAACTTGGGTAGAAAATCCAGTTTTTTGAAGACCTTGTCTGCCTGCTCGGAGGTAACAGGACCCCCATTGCTCTGATAGATAGGAGAATTTTTCAGTTGAAACTCGTCAATGACTTCCAGGCTGTCATAGTCGAGTTTGGAAATGCGCTCGGCACCATTGCTCCAGATAACTCGCTTGCCATTGGGGTAGGGCGGAGAAATCGCCGCCCCAAAATGACCGGGACCTATGTGGGTATAGGTCAGGCCGTTGTTTTCCTGGGATAGCTCCTCGGTGGGGCCGGAGGGGCCGGCGTGATCCATGCCCGTGGACTGTGCTGAGTTTATGTGCCCAATTGGCAGTACAGAGTCAGCCAGGTGGGAGTTTGGCGGCGCATAGTTCGGTCGCGAACCGCTGCGGATTTTCGCAACTTTCTCCGGTGTTGCCGTTGAGGCATCAGTACTGGTCGCTGGCTCCTCGGAACTACAGCCGGTTAAAAGGACCAGGCTGACGAGGGGTGCCAGCAGACAAGCGCGCATTGCGTGGGGCATGGACTGGTCTCCAACTTATTATGATTGATGCAATCAGCGGCAAGTGTGCAGAAACCCGGCCCAGCTTGCCAGTCACGGGACACAGTTAAGTCGACTCGGTATTAACAGCTAAACTTCTTCTCGTAAAAAACGGAGCTATCTAGTTCCCAGGTAGCATTCACCCGACTTATACACACGCACGGTCGGGGTACCAGGCCGTCTCCTGTTAGCTAAGCGCATCGGAGATTGGTAGCTAGTCAGGGCATGGCCCTGCTTGCGGGTTACTCACACTCTCTGTTGCCAGTTGCTCCGCGTCTTGCACGGGTGGTTTCGCCGCTGCAAAACTTGCGATGTAGAGCGACAATAAAATCATCATGCAGAAAAGTGTGTAGGTAAAAATGGTCATACTCATACAGAAAATCTCTATTGCTTCGTTGCGGCTGCATTTGACAGATTTTAATTAGAATAGACAAAATATTAGCTATTTTGTAAAAAAATAGGATTTTAATGATAAATATCCCGTTAATACTTTCTACTGTAACGAGTCAGGCAGGAGCCTTCTATCAGCTTGTGGACATGTGCTGGATACATTGTGCCGGGTGCAATCATAAAATTGCCGAGAGTTAGCTCAAGAAAATGTTCTGCAATTCCTGTCGAGTGCCCAGGTATTGTCAGGACAAAGGGGGTGTCACAAGTAGATTTTCTGTTGTGATGCGATCGCTGATACTGAAAGTATCACAGACGGATTACCTGGCCGCCACTTTCTTTTTTACCGCTGCCTTCTTTTTCACCGCCACCTTCTTTTTCAAGGGGGGGGTCGGTTTCGGGTTTTTCTTGCGAGTGCCTTTGGGCTTTCCGGCAGTCTTAGTTTTAGGCGTCACTTTCCTTGTAGCGGGTTTTTTGCCAGTGCCGGGGTTTATTGAGGCCGCCATGCGATCCACCCACTCGGACACACCGTCGGCCAATTCCCAGGCTTCGGGCAATTTTTCTTTACAGGTTTGCACCGAAAAATTCATATCGTCCAGTTGGCTCATGAAGGTGATATTGAGGCCACTGCCCGACATAACCGGGCCGATAGGATACGTGCCCAAAAGCTCAGCACCTTCCATAAACAGGGGAATGGGCGGCCCGGGGAAGTTGGATACACACAGGTTCATTTGAGTGGGGATCACGTCCATCACCCGACGGTTGAACATAGTCTTCATCGCCGCATTAGCGACACCGGGTGGCATCATTCCCAAATAACCCATCATCAGGTTTTCAAAGGATTCGTCAAAAACATCTTTGGCCGCCAGGGTGTAATCGTGCACCTGCGCCAGACAGGCGAGTGGGTCTTCTATCTGCACCGGTAACTTTACAATCATATTGCCGACGGCATTGCCGCCCGAGGCATCCTGACCCTTTAATTTAAGAGAAACTGGCACTGCGCAGACCAGGGGTTCCGAAGGGAGGTCTTCAGTATCAATTAAGTAGTCGCGCAATGAGAGCGTGCACGCCGCGAGAATGACATCGTTTAGGGTGACGTCATAGTGGTTCTTAATTGCTTTGAGGGTAGCCATCGGCACACTACCCAATGCGATGGTTCGATTGGGTGTTATGGCCCCGTTAAACTTCAATGTCGGGGCTTTGGGGATCATCGGTGTTACCAGATCCTCGTACTGTTTCTTTTTTTGGAACAACTTTTTGCGTGAGCGAAAACTCTTCAGTGTTTTGTCCACCATGGTGCGGAATCCGGGTTGATCCTTGCGATGCTTACTCCAGGAAGCGCCCAGTATATCCAGGGCCGACTGTTGCCGGGGCGACCACTTGCCAGGTGATTTGCCCTTCTTCTTCGGGGGATGAGGTTCAAAATCAAACTGCTCAGACATGAATTCTGCGCCCTGTACCCCGTCGGCTATCAGGTGGTGAGATTTCGAACACACTGCTAGTTTTCCACCCTCCAGCCCCTCAATGAAGAGGGTTTCCCACAAAGGCCTATTTTTATTCAGGGGTTTACTGGCAAACTGACTGACGATTTTACTGAGCTGACGCAAACTGCCGGGAGATTTCAGGCTTCTAATTTCAATATGATCATCCGCATTAAAATCCGGATCATCAATCAGTACCGGTGGAGCTAGAGCCATGGGTAACTTTGCCAACTTCTGACGAAATTCCGGCAACACATGAATATCGCTTTTTAGCTTGTCTGACAAACGTTTCACCGTGACTTTAGCGGGATTGCGCGCCGTTGCAGGATCGAGGATTAGCACTCCCAGGGTGTGTTGGTGTTGCTCTTCGGTTTCTGCATAGAGGAAAAAGGCATCGTCACTGGAAAGAGGTTTCATAAAAGATGCTCCCGCATAAGTAGTAAGATATAAGATTAATATAGCAGTCTTTGACGAAACTTAATCCTTTTTGTTTCCAGACAGCCATGAGCTACTGAGGACATCCTCAGGGCTTTAGTGTCCAACTTGAGTTGTATTTCGATTGAGCTGCAAAAATCAGAAAAACACGCTAATCTAATGATAGCGACGGTAATGTGGAAGAGGAAAAACTTTGCAAAGACTACACGGTCAAGACGCAATATTTTTGTATCGCGAGACATCAACCTCGATAATGCACACGCTAAAAGTGCAAATCATAAAAAGAACCGGGGACGAGCACGATTTTGGAACCCTGTATACGCGCCTGAAGCAGCACCTGGAAAATAAATGGCTCTTGCGAAGACGCGTTGTACCTGTGCCTTTTGGTTTGCACCACCCGGTGCTGGTGGAGGATCCCAATTTTGACCTCGATGCACATATATTTCGAGCTGCCATTCCGGCACCGGGAACTATGCGCGAGCTGGATGAAATGGTGGCCCAGCTGGGTAGTACTTTGCTCGACCGCTCCAGGCCCCTATGGGACATGTGGATACTGGAAGGCTTGGCCACTGGCGATATCGCTATCGTACACAGAGTGCATCACTCTATGTCAGACGGTAAAGCCTATATGGGTTTCCTGGAACATGGCTGGACTGAGCTTGAAAAGAGTGAAGGCGCCACCACCGGCACGCCCCCCCCGCTGCCAAGAGGTACTCGTTTAGTGTGGGACGCAATCGTTGACCATGTGAAACACGACATGTGGAATCTTTGGCCAATGCTAAAATCCTTCATTGGAAATTTGCGTGAGTTGTCCAGGCGTCGCGAGGCATCCGATGAGGAACACATCAACCCCTTGACCGCAGAGTTTCCTCGAACCCGGTTTAACTATGCACTTGGGGTCAGACGCAGCTTCTCGACCTGTCAGCTGTCCCTGAAAGAACTGAAGTCTCTCAAAAATACCCTGGGCGTAACACTCAACGATGTCGTGCTTGCCATAATGGCCGGGGCCCTACGACGTTATTTTATTGAACACGATGAGTTGCCCGACAAGCCTCTCGCGACATCGGTTCCGGTGGGCGCGGATGCACCTAATGTTACCCGTGAAATGGGCAATAGAGTCACAAGTTTGTTCACCATGCTCCACACCGAAATAGAAGACCCACTGAAGCGACTCTACGCGATAAAGAAAGCCACTGAGCAGGGAAAGGCCGATCTCGATATATTTGGAAAACATCAATGGGGAGACCTGATGCAATACATACCCCCTCCCTTTATGACCTGGTTCTGTCAGCGGAACTTTAGACTTAAACCGGCGAATAGACCCGACTACAAACCCAACAGTAATATCGCCATATCCAACGTCCCAGGACCCCGTGAAAAGATGACCCTCGAGCAGGGCGAACTCGAGGCGATTTACTCAGCGGGTGTATTGGGAGAAGGCATGGGACTGAATATTACTGTATGGAGCTATATGGACCAGCTCAATGTTGGCGCCCTGGCCTGTCGCAAGGCCATGCCGGATTTGTGGCGTTTAACGGACGCTATACCCGAGGCTTTTTCTGAGTTGAAAATAGCTGCGGCGAAGGCTGCGTCAGGATAGCCGGCCCCCGAAAACCAGACGCACACTCGCTAATGCCTATCTGAATCGTCGACCGCCACATGACATTGCGCCGCACGATTACTCAGTGCAGTACCAAAGCGTGCAGCGCGAATCGGGTTTGCGTCAAGGCCATTGGTTAGCAGGCAAAAAGAAATTCCGCTAACCGGGTCGGCCCAGGCGACCTGACCCCCCGCACCCTGATGGCCAAAGGTTTTTTCCGAGCTCGTGCGCCCCATGCCACGACGTGCTCCCATGCCATCGTTGCCGGCAATCACTATCCCCAGGCCGCGATTGGCAGGTAGGCCAATATTCGGATCGTCCATAGAAACTCGAATAGCGCTGGTCGCATCTTCGAGGATATTGTGATCCCACAATTTTTCGGTGTTATGCAACAAGGCTTGATAGAACAGTGCTATGGAGGCGGCATTTGCTATCGCGCCACCTCCCGGTACACCCAGAGCCCGCGTCTGGGGTTCATTAAAGCGCAGCAGAATATCATCTGAAAGCACCGGCCACTCCACGGCCACTCCGAATATCTGTTCCAGCTCCTGTGGCGTGGGTGGTGCACCAACCGGTGACAAAGTGGCAATGTCCTGTTGCTGCTCCAGGGGCACGCCAAGCTGAAAATCAGTCAGGCCCAGGGGGGCGAGGATACTCTGATGAATGTATTGGCGATAATCCAAACCCGATGCTCTTTCGATAATTTCGGCCAGTACCCAGTGGGCCGAATTGCTGTGGTACTCCATGCGCGATCCAGGTTCCCAGTTCAGGCGCCAGGACTGCATTTTGAGTAGTCGGTCCTCTCGGTTTAGCCATTCAGGGGGACCCATGGGTGCATGGGGGATCCCGGCGGTATGGCAAAGCAGTTGTTCTGTGGTGATGCGCTCTTTGCCATCGCCGGAGAACTCGGGAATTATTTCGCTTACAGGCCGATGGATATTGACTTTCCCCAGCCCCATCAATTTCCATACAGCCGCCGCAACAATGCCTTTGGTGCAGGAAAAAATATTGTATCGGCAGCTATTGTCGGCGTCACCCAAGCTCGTAAAAAGTGCGAGTTTACCCTTTCGTGCCAGAGCAATTTGTACTGACGGCAGCGGCCCTTCATCCACGCCTCGCTGGGCACGCTCTACCAATGCCTCAATAGATTTGCTAAAGAGGCCGACTTGCTCCGCCGGGTGTATTGTGTAAGTTTCGCGAGTCATTGCCTGTGCCGTAATTCGCTCCAATTCATTTCAAGCCGCCGATTTTCGGCGTCGGCGCCCGCTCAAAGTATCCAGAAAGGCGCACACATCTTTTGTCCAGTCATCGATATCGTGGGCGCTTGAGGTGGTGAAAGACTGAACATTGGGAAGCGTATCGGCCAGAATCTTTGCCGTTGATTCGGGGTGGCTGCTATCGCCGCGCCAGGAAAAAATGATAGTGGGAATATCGAGTTCTCTGAGAGCTCTTTTGCTGGGTAAATTCGACAATGCCGCCCCTTGCAAAGCAGCTTGTACGTGCAATGGGTTTGCCATCGCCAGCTCTCTGGCTGTGGTAAGTGATAATCTACGGCGGGCATCCTCGTGGGTGGTCTCGTCTGGCAGGAACTTGAGCATTCGATAAGGCGTTGCACCAAATGCACCTGATACCCAGGCCTGTCGACGATATTTCCTGGCCTGCCTGGCCCTTGTTCTCCAGGCAGTGGGTGGCAATACGAGAATAAGACCGGCAACTTTTTCCGGCTCTTGTATCGCAGCTTCCAGTGCCGTAGAACAGCCCATAGAGGCGCCGCCCAACACATAGCGATCGGCTCCCTTTGCCTCCGCGACAGATTGGGCCACACTAAGCATATCGCCAGCCAAATTATCCCATCGATAATCTCCGGGCTGATAACTGCCATCCGAATTGCCGTGACCCCGGGCATCATAGCGGACCAGGTGGGCGTGCTTTTCGATTTCTGGCCACCGCCAAATACCAACCTTGTCATCTACCCGGATACTCCCCAGCAGGTTATGGCCCCAAATTAGTGGAATACCTTTGCCTCGCTGACGAACCGCCAGTTCAACACCCTCAAAGCGCTGTAAATAACTATGGGCTTTCATATTCCATCCTGTTCCAGCTTATCGGTAATATTTCGATGTAGATCCAGTGGCTTGATCATTTCGCCAATTTTGCTATAGCTTCTGCCTTGGCCCAGACATAGTCCGCCTTGGCCGCAGGTGTGCGTTTAATATGATCGACCTTCACCAGTGCCTTGGGTGATTTGTAGCTGGCAATGGTGCCCCGGCAAAAATCTCTGACTTCATCAAGCTCCAGCTCGGCATCACCGCGGGCCTGGTACAGGGCGACAACAATTTGCCCCCATCGCTCGTCGGGAACACCAACAACAAGGGTGTCCATTATCCCGGGATGTCCCTTCAAAGCTGCCTCAACTTCCTCCGGGAAAACTTTCTCACCCCCGGTATTAATGCTTGTGGACCCTCTACCGTGCAGCAGTATGGTGCCGTCTTCTTCAATGCTGGCCATGTCCCCCGGAATCGCCCACCGGTCCTCACCTATAAGCACAAAAGTCTCTGCAGACTTCTCGGGTGCTTTGTAATACCCCAATGGCACATGTCCCTTTTTTGCAAGGCGGCCAATGACACCGGAGCCCGGTGCAACTGACTTGTCGTCCTCATCCAGCACTGTCATAGAATCACCGACCATGAAGCGGGGCTCATCTGAATCGCCACTCTCGGCACTGAGCTTGTTGCCCATTGCGCCCGTCTCAGAGGAACCAAGTCCGTCGAGAATCATTCTCCCCGGCAACAACTGGATTACCCTGTTTTTGGTGGCAGGAGAAAACAGTGCGCCGCCAGAGGCAATCGCAAACAGAGAAGATAAATCGTGTGCTTCCGGATTCGCTGCGAGTTCATCGCACAGGGGAATTGCCATGGCATCGCCAACAATGACAAGCAGCAGAACTTTCTCCTCGCTGACAGCCTGCAGTATTTTCTCAGCGTTAAAAGCGCCACTGGCGGGAATGACAATTTTACCACCGGCGAACAGGGTATTCATGGCCAACCATTGTGCCGCAGCGTGCATGAAAGGTGGTACCGGCAGCGCCGCCATTTCCATATCGGAAAGTCGGGCCGCAAGCTCCTGGGGTGTTTTGACTGGGCCCTTGGAGTTATCCGGATCGCCGCCACCCATTGCTGAAAAGAATATATCGGCATGGCGCCACATCACGCCCTTGGGCATTCCGGTGGTGCCTCCGGTATAAATAATATACAAATCGTCTGCACTGCGTTCAGTGAAACTACGAGAGGGGGAAGCGCCAGCAAGTGTCTGTTCATAGTCGACACAAGCGGGGGGAACATCCGCATCGCTGCCATCCTCTACACACAAAATGCTGCTGAGCTTACTTTGGTCAGCAGCTACCGCAGCCGCTGACCCGCAAAACTTGCGATGCGCAACCAGGCCAACCAAATCAGCGTTGTCATAGATATAACTCAACTCACCCGCGACATAGTTATAGTTGATGTTAATAGGCACGGCGCGAATCTTGAAAGCGGCCAACATTCCCTCGATATATTCGCTGCCATTGCACAACTGCAGGCCGATGTGATCTCCCGGGCCAAATCCGAGAGACTGCCAGTGATTCGCCAATCGATTGGCTCGCTCATCAAGCTCTATATAACTGAGTCGTCGCTGATCACAAACAAGAGCCAACCTGTCCGGGACTGCGTCGACTATGCTTTCGAATAAATCTGCCAAATTAAACTGCATGAGCAATTCTCCGTGATTTTTTAAGGCGGTTGGCAACATTGAGACAGGCCAGCGCTAGTTTTTCGCCATAAGCCGGGTCGGTACAGCCCGCGTGGCCGCCCTCGTAATGAAACAATTTCGCTTCCTTTATTATCGAAGCAATTTCCTCTTGATGCTCAGGGTCGATGATTCGATCTTGGGTGCTTACCAGCACCGCGGTGGGAACATCAATTTCATGCAACCATTCACTCGCGTCGTGAAATGCCATCTCCCTCGCCGTCTCCAGGATGACGCGCAAACTGGTACGACGTAATTCATCGAGCGCCCAGCGTCGTTCGTCTTCGTGCAATTGATCGGCCAGTACCGGCAAAAAGCGTTTGATCAAGCCTCGGGGAAGGTGGTTAAACAGTTCACTCATACGGCCCATACCGACAAAGGTCGCGAATATGGGTAAGGCCATTCTCTGTTCCATCCGGGCCATTCTCGCCTTGTATGCGGTATTCGTCAGGATCATGCCAGACACCTTTTCAGGATATTTACGCCACAGTTTCTGTGCGACCGCCCCGCCCATGGAATAGCCCACGACAATGACCGGACCGACCTCCAGTTGATCCAGTAGCGCCGCCATATCGTGCACCGCGCGATTAATTGTGAAGCGTGTTTTACCGCGCAAGCTGCGGCCATGGCCGCGCAAATCCGGAGCGACAATATTGAAGTGATCGGTCAGTGCGGGAAATACCCGGAACCAGTTCAAACCGGAACTGGCAACCATGCCATGAAGCAGTAGCAAGGTTGGCTTGCCCGGATTCAGATGTTGACGATAAAAACAGGTCCCCGATCCAGGCAGATCGACAAAGACGCCCGTTGGCGCGAAATGTTCGTGCGGCTCCGGATTGTGCGATACGTGGCCCACGGCCCGATTACTCACTAGTTCCATTGTTTCCCCTCATTTAGCGTCGCCTGTAATTTATCCGAATTAGGCGGGACGTTTTTTAGGTGCCGCCTTGTTCCGGGCTGCAGGTTTTTTGGACGCGGCCTTTTTTGCAGCGGCTTTTTTCACAGGCGCTTTTTTGGCCACTTTTTTCTTGCTCGCGGTCTTCTTGCCTGTTTTATCTTCAGTTTTAGGCTCCAGCCCCACACGTGTCGACTTAATCAGAGCATGAAAGGCCTTTTCAAGCATCTCTCGAAACTCCTGTAAATCGTCCATGATGGCAGGGTCGCCGGTGAGCCCGAAGCTGATGGTGCCGTTGTAGCTCAATACACCGATGACAATGCCCAATCCGCCGTTTAAGGGTACGCAGGGCCTGGCAACCTGCATTTCGGCGCCACACTGGTACAGGGCGAACTGCGGCCCGGGCATGTTGGTGACTACAGTATTTACAGCCACTGAAGCCTGCCCCATCATCGCGCCCATTAATCCGGGAGACAACGATAAAATACTGGTGATGGTTTGCGCAGCTAGTACAGCGGTGGAATCCTTCATCGCCACCGTTTCAGCGTGAATCGCGGCCAGCTGTTTTCTGGGAGAGGGCACATCTATAGGTAGTGGCACCGTCCACTGGGTTACCTCATTACCCATATCACCCTCTTCATTCTTTTTACCCGTGTGGCGGCGCATGCTGACAGGCGCAGAAACGCGGAAGGGTTCTTTGTTCACATCGAAACCCCGGACGCCGCAGTAGTCTCGCATGGCTCCGGTAACCAAGGTGAGAACGACATCATTTACGGTGGCATCTGCGGTTTTGGCGATTGCTTTGACCTTATCCAGGGGCAAATCCAACCATTCGTATATTCGCTGTGCACTGGTCTCACCATTGATCGGGCTGTCGGCTCGCTTTTGAGCCATAGAGGTTGACAACAACTCACCGACGGCCTTGGTTCGGGCCACAAGTTCTTTGCCAACATTGTCTGATTGTTTACCAAACTCCTGTAAATCCTGGAAAACTGTCCAGGGCTTCCTGAATTGTGCTTTGCGGGCTTCTTTTTTAAGTTCCGCCTGGGTAGGCGCCGGCCGCGGTCTGTAGCGGGGCCCATCTTCGGGCACATGATTGGCGTCGATATGCATAAGCACGGCAGTTAAGCCCATCCCCGATTCACCATCCACCATGCAGTGATGCATTTTCGTGATACAGGCAAAGCCGCCATCGGCCATTCCTTCAATAATATAAACTTCCCACAGAGGCCTGGCGCGGTCCAGCTGCACCGACATAATTTGTCCAACCAGGGTTTTGAGCTGCTCGTCATTGCCTGGGCGAGGCAGGCTGGTGTGACGCACGTGAAAATCGATATCAAACTGCTCATCGTCCACCCACACAGGTGGGTATTCTGTGTTGGGCTGTACCCAGCTGCCTACTTTGCCCAAAAGGGATTTTTTTTCCTCCTCTATCCACATTAACTTCTGTCGATATCGAGGTACCCGGTGCAGAACATCTGCAACCGCCTTTTTCAGTTTTTCAAAATTGATACCGCCATTCTCGCTTGCCAGCGGACCGGCAGAGAAAGTTGCCAAGCCTGTAACGTGCATGTGTTCTTTTGGCGACTCATGAACAAGAAACCCATAGTCCGTCGGTGTCAGTATGTCGTAGTAGTATTTAGCCATGGTTGAGGTCTCCAGAAGGTGTGTGCTAATCGAGCGAGGTAATAAATTCCCTTACCAGCTTGGGCCAGTGGTAGGGGTCGGATCCATTTTTCATCACTTCAAGTTGCGCGTTCGGTAGTATATCCCTGAGTGTTTCAGCAACGGCCAGGGGGTGGGTCGCGTCGTCGGGCCAGGCCAAAATCAAGGCCGGCATGGTGAGTTTTTTGAGCTCTTTTTTGGCCGGGAGATCTGACAATGCGGCACCTCTCATAGCCCCCACTACGCCCCGATAGTTCGACTTGGCCAAATGTTTGATCAGAATAAGCGCGAGGTTTTTTTGAAAATCATCAGGCGATGCTTTCAATCGGAATAGCTTCAGTAATTTAAAAGGAATTCCGCGGCTAAGACTGACAATACGCGCAATAACTCGATAATTACGCTGCATTTTTTCCCTACTTTCCCAGGCGGTAGGTGGGATAACCAAAATCAGGCCGCGCACCTGCTCTGGCCGCTGGCAAGCCGCGTACAAGGAAGTAGCACAGCCCATCGAAGCACCACCCAAAACCACTTTTTCGGTCGAATAACTGTCGGTGACCTGCCACATATTTTCACCAAGACTGTTCCAGGCGTAATCTTCCGCCACGCCGGTACACTCCGACTCCCCGTGGCCCCGGGCATCATAACGGACGATCTGGGCAATATCTGACAACTCCCGCCAGGCCAGGACCTCACCTTCAAGATCCTGTGCCATACTACTCATCAAGGCGTGACCCCAAACAAAAATCGGGCCCTGACCCAGAGATTCGGTAGCCAGGGCGGCTTTTTGGCTGCCACCGACGTTCAGCTGTTTGGTTTGTGCTTCGATCACCCGTGCATCCATTATTTTGCTCAATATTGGCAGTTTTCTTCAGTACTGGCTCATCGGCCGCTGCCTATAGTGTATGCCAAGACTGCGTGGTATTACCGGCCATTGTTTATTGATATTGAGTTGCAAGCTAGTGAGGGTCAGGTGGAGCCTGTATCACCCCGGCTCAGACTGGGCCAGATAGTACTCGATCGACTCTGCCATTCCCTCGGCAACGGTTTTAACAGGCTCATAAGCAAAATCGCGTTTCGCAGCGTTGGAATTAACCACGTGGGAAATCGTCAGCTTATTCAGTTCATGGGGAGAAAACAGGGGCTCTGGTATCCCTGTTTTAAAGTGCAGCCACTCCCAGGCTGTCATTATCGCCCTGACTGGTGCTGCGGGGATATTTGGTTTTGGTACCTGATACCCCAGCCCCTCAAAGAAGGGTCGTACGAAGTCAAACATATAGGCGGGTTCGCCGTCTGAGATGAAATAGGCATTGCCGCCAACCGGGCCACCATTAACCAGAGCCTCAGCCGCAAGAAGATGGGCGTGTATCAGATTATCAATGTGAACATGGTCGTGCTCGGCGCCATCGCCACCGATGCGCGCGACCATCCTCCCCTCGCGCAGCTGCTCCGCCAACAAATCCAGCATTAGACTGCCCCCCGGACCCCAGATTCCGTCAGGTCGAAGAGCGCAGGTCCGCAAGCCTTCCTGCTCATTGGCAGCCAGCACCGCCTGCTCTGCTAATATTTTGGTTTCTGTGTAGAGGCACACAAAGCGGGTTGCATAGGGTGTGTTTTCATCCATGTGTAAATTTTCTTCTGTGTTAAAGCATACATCCACGGAACTGGTTTGAATCAATCTGCTTACGCCATTTTTCTTGCAGGCAACGATCAGGTTGTGGGCACCTTCAACATTAATCGCATAGGCCTGCGCCCGGTAGCGTTTACTGACTGCACTTCCGCCCAGGGTGGCGATAAATGCTGCAGTATGAAATACGGTGTCAATACCCTCACAGGCGTGCATCAATTGCTCTGCGTTTTGAATATCCCCGCTGAAACAGTCGAGCTGTTCATGTTGTATCGCCAGAGGTGTATTGCGTATCAGCGCCCGGACTCTACAACCCCGTTGAAGCAGTGTCTCCACTAAACGACTGCCGGTAAATCCGGCGGCGCCTGTGACCAGGCAGTAACCCAGTTTGTTACCCAATGTATCAATCGCCATGTCTTGCATAGTGTTAATCCGTTTTTTCACGTCAACGAAAATTAGTTTTGAATAGTAACCTGAGGCGCAATTAAAGTAATTGGATTAAGGTACAGCACAATAAATCTCGCCCAGATAAACATAGTCGGTACAGTATGCAATATCAGACCCGCGTGTTCGAACTCTCTCGCTGCACAAACTGGCCACCTTAATGGCCCCAACTTTGAGCGCTGTCGCTCGGCACTATATCCACCAGAATCCATATACAGTGACTGAACAGAAAGTTAGAAGGGGGATTGTGATGGGGCCCTAGTAGGACCCACCACGTGAAAGTTTCTCTCCAGAACAGAGGGAGGTTATCTACTTACTACGTGAAAGTTCCCGCGCAGCAGTCATCTGGTCGAGATAGGTCAGCATTTCCATGGTATTGGAATTCGGATCCATAATACGTGCTTTGTAGACATCGAAGACCAGTTGTTGAACCTCGGTGTCGTCAGGACGGGCGTAGAACAGCCAGTCGGTCAGATGCGAGGCTAGGCGGATATCCTGCCCGATCAGGTTGCGAGCGTAAGCCGTAATAGTGGGCAAATTGCCGCCGGCCAGCTCAATGATCATGTTGCCTTGCTCAGACATTGGTGCAGGCGTCCAGTTGGATGGGATATCGTCCCACCAGCCGGTATATTTTTTCATGACCATTTTCGAAATGTCATTTGGCGTAACGTATTGCACGTTCATGGTTGGGTGATTGGCCAAATGCTCAGGCAGCGCAACGGATGCGGCTATCACATCTTTACGCTTGCCGGCATTGAGACCATCGATAGTGTGATTGACGATGTACTCCAGTGTCTCAGCCAATACAGTAAAGTTCTCAACGATGGTCGCAGTGTCGGTAATTTCAGCACCGTGGGCAGGAAGCAGTATCTCCGGCTCCAGTGCCGCCATCTCTCGCATGGCTACCGCCCATTCTTCTACATGGCGCTGGTAGCGTTTTCCGTTACCCGCGTTGGGTAAAAAGCCCTGGTAGTAGTCGGCGCTTGCAAGTGCCTTGCGGCCTGGAACCCAGACGTACAGTTGGTCATCGGTCTCGCCCTTGTGGTATTGCAGCACAAAGGTTTCGCCGCCAACTTCAATTTCAAGCCGGTCGCGAAAGTAGCGGGTGGGCCATACCAGGTCGGCTTTGGTTTGGGGAAGCTGTTCTTCTGGCTGGCTCATGTACTTTGACAGCGATCCACCAAGGCGAAGGTAACGGTTAAAGCGGTCTTCCAGCAGTTCATGGGCGATGATTTCTGGTGTTTCACCGGCTTCCATTATGGCCCATGTGCCGTATGCATGATCGACGTGACCGTGGGTATATATAATGGTGTGAATTGGCTTGTCACTGACGGAGCGAATGGCATCCATGATGGCCGGACCTGCTGGTCCCATGCCGGTATCCACCAACACGATGCCTTCATCGGTTTCGAAGAAGGCTGCGTTTACAATAGGCATGCGGATCAGGTAGCTGCGCGGGCCTACTTCTATAACTTTCGTCTTTTTGCGCACATCTTCGATGGCAGCTTCGGTGCGACCGAACATGTTTTGTGCGGCTTCCATAGAGTCATCGCCGCCAAAGGAGCCGCCTTCAGAAATACGCTTGATGAGCTGTGGGTTTTCCGCAAGTACTACCATTCTGGTGTCGACATCAGCCGCATTGGCAACCACTTCGATAGCCGCAGATTTAACAGAATTGAGTGCGCCGCGGGTAACGCTTGCCACTTCGGTGTTTGCAATCGTGATTCCGATTATCAGCGATACAACAGCTGTAATCGTATATCCAAGAAACTTCTTCATTAAGATCACCTGAATTATTGTAACAGTCCACTGTGCCACTTGTTTACACGGTGCCGAGTGTTAAAAGTAGCACAGCCTCAGTATCTCAATGAATGATATATTCGGCCGAATTCCAAATACAAAAAAGGGCGTACTGCCAAGTTAAATCGCTCAAATTGTTAGAAAAGTACCCACGCTAAGACATATGCAGACAGCTGGTGCAGAGTAGTCTGGCACTAAAAACAACTGGGTGATCTACCCGGCACCTTGAATGTGATGCTGCGCATCGATCGCCGTACCGTGAAGGCCGCGACGCTCTACATAGTAATCCACCAGGTCCCGCTCGTGGGCCGCAAGGATATCTGCAGGCAGTGAATCGATCAGAAAATACTGCACATCGCGGATTCCCTTGCCCCAGTGTGCGGCCTGCCAATCCAGCATGCCCATCTCTTCCCCGGAGACAAAGAAGTTGCCCAGGTGGCTGTCGCCGTGCAGTAGCGACAGAGGGCCACTAAACCAATAGTCCAGCAGAGCGTCCCAGTTTTTGACCGAGGTTTTATAAGCACTGATCACATCGGTCGGTATCTCTCCCGGCTGCTCCAGTGTCAGCACCAGGTTCTGGCAGTTGCTGCTAACTGACGGGATGTCCTGGCGGTGAATCGTGCTGATACACACTGGCTCATCGAGTGGCTCCAGCGACCAGGTATTGATCAGGCGCGCCAGGGTTTCGGGTGCAGTGACGTCTTCCGGCCTGAACGGCATACTATGGCCTGTTCTGTCACCCAGGGCGTCACCCGCCAGTCGCCCCCATTCCCTGGCGGCCACCAATCCCATTTTTGCCGTATCCACTACACTCATGTTAATCCCGCTTGAACAGACTGATTATGCAAACCAGATGACCTTGCTGTCATCGGACATTATTAATAATATGTCCGACACAGTAAAACCACAAGCGACGTTCTCATCTCGGAGTGCATGGTATGACCAACCAGACTAAATCTTGCAATAAGTCTGATCAGCAAGCGCAGAAGTATGACTGCATCATTGTAGGTGCCGGCCACAATGGGCTGGCCACGGGCCTGGTACTGGCGCGCAATGGGCGCCGGGTACTGGTGTTGGAAAAGAACAACTACGTGGGCGGCATGGGCGGCACCCGGGAGATACTCAAGGGCTGCCGCAACGAAGTCGGCGCAAGTTGCTTGTTTCCCCTGTCCGCCGAGATCAAGCAATACTTCGATTTCGAGGCCCACGGCGTGGAATTACTTCCCCTGCCGGTAATGGCAGCAAACCTTACCGGGGCGACAGGCCGGCCCCTGATATTCTTCAAGAACCCGTTAAAGCTGTCCTTCAATATCCTGCGCAGCTTCGGCCCCGGCGCCATGCTCGGCTTTATCCGCTTGATGAAATTCTGCGAATATCCGGCCCGGGTGCTGGACCGTTTTACCGCCCGCAAGGCGCCGCGTAAACTGGAGGACCTGATAGCCGAGGCGGCCACCCCGGAGCAGCGTGAGCACCTGGAACTGGCCTTCAAGGGCTCGGCCATGGATATCATCGACAAGTTCTTCCCGGATCCAATCAAACACCGGGAGTTGAGGGCCAGCATGGCCTTTGCCTCAGTGCAGGCCACCTACAAAGGACCCTATACCCCGGGCTCCGGCCTGTGCCTGATATACACCATGGCCCAGGAAGGTTCCGAGGGCCTGATGCAGCGGGTCAAGGGCGGAATTGGCCGCCTGTCAGAATGCCTGGCCCAGCAGATCGAAGGTTTGGGCGGTGAAATAAGGCTGAAGCAACGGGTCAGCCACATTGTTGTGGAAGATGGCCGAGCGGTCGGTGTAGAGCTCAAGAACGGGGAACAGCTGCGCGCCACGACCATTGTTTCCAACCTGGACAAACAGGCCACGTTTAACGGGCTGCTGGCTGACCATCCGCTGGCGGGC
>JBALVT010000067.1:0-19570 GCA_036961345.1 Halioglobus sp. | reverse complement strand
CGATCGCCAGTCGCATCAGGCGGTTTTACCAATCTGAAACGATGGAGCGAAGGGTCAGCTGGATCGAACAAAAGGAAGTGTCACTTGCTGTTCCAGGAGAAATCATTGAGAGGGTGCCGCATTTCTGCTCCGGTTGTCCTCACAATACCTCCACCAAAGTACCCCAGGGTAGTCACGCCCTGGGAGGAATTGGCTGTCATTATATGGCGACCTGGATGCCCGATCGGGAAACGCACACGTTTACTCAGATGGGCGGAGAGGGTGCCACCTGGATAGGCCAGGCTCCTTTTACCGATACGCAACATGTATTTCAAAACCTTGGAGATGGAACATACTTCCATTCCGGGGTTCTTGCGATTCGAGCCGCGGTAGCGGCCAAAGTCAATATTACTTATAAAATTCTCTACAACGATGCGGTGGCAATGACCGGTGGGCAGCCCATTGACGGGTCGCTGAGCGTGGAAGATTTGATCTACCAGGTCAGGGGCGAGGGCGTGCGCCGTATTGCATTGGTAAGCGATGATCCGGGTCGCTGGCGCGGACAGTTTGGCAATATCCCCGGCTACAGTTTGCACCATCGCGATGAAATGGACATCCTGCAAAAGAGGCTGCGAGAGTATCAGGGCACTTCAATTTTGTTGTATGAACAGACCTGTGCCGCAGAAAAAAGACGCAGACGCAAAAAAGGTCTTATGGAAGATCCTGCGAAGCGTTTGTTTATCAACGATGCTGTGTGTGAAGGCTGTGGGGATTGCGGTGTAAAATCCAATTGCCTGTCGGTGTTACCTCTTGAGACCGAATTGGGGCGCAAGCGAAAAATAGACCAAAATGCCTGTAATAAGGATTACAGCTGTGCCAATGGTTTTTGTCCCAGTTTTGTTTCGGTCGTAGGCGGAGATTTACGCAAAAAATCAGGCAATAGTAATAAGCCGGAGCCTGTTTTTGACCCCCTGCCCGAACCGGTTCTACCTGCTCTGGACCGGCCCTGGAATACGGTGGTTACCGGTGTGGGTGGAACCGGTGTGTTGACGATTACAGCACTGGTAGCCATGGCCGCTCACATTGAGGGTAAAGGCTGTGCGACCATGAATCAGACAGGATTGGCGCAGAAATTTGGCGCTGTGGTGAGCCATGTGCGTGTAAGTCGGAATCAGGAGGAAATCAAAGCGGTTAGAATTCCCGCGGGCGAGGCTGATTTGTTACTGGGCTGTGATCTCGTGGTTACCGCCGCATACGAGTCTATGGGTAAGGTTGCACGGGGGCGGTCCCACGCGGTGGTCAATGATGCGGAGGTTGCAACGTCTACCTTTGTGCTCGACCCCGACGCGGTATTTCCCACCAAGGCGATGAAGGAAAAAATTGTCACTGAGGTGGGTGGGTCAGATTGCCATTTTATCAATTCGACGGAAGTGGCCACAGCGCTGCTGGGTGATTCGATTGGCAATAATCTGTTTTTGTTGGGCTATGCCTGGCAGCAGGGGCTTATTCCAGTGTCATCCTCCGCACTTGAAGAAGCGATTGAGCTCAACGCCGTCGCAGTGGAGTTCAACAAGCGGGCATTTCTGTTGGGCCGACGCTGTGCTGATCAGCCACAAAAAGTGTTTTCGATGCTGGAACCGGCAACCCCGAAAAAAATCGTCTCCACCTTGCAAGATGTCATCGACGACAGAGCGGGGCGTCTTGTGGGTTATCAAAACCGCGCTTATTCAAACTCTTATGTTGAGGTGATAGAGCGAGTGCGGACAATTGACCCGCAGGCGGAGCAAGTGGGTTCTGTTACCTGGCTTGCGGCTAAAAATCTTTATAAGCTTATGGCTTACAAGGACGAGTACGAAGTGGGTCGTCTGTATAGCGATGGTGAATTTTTGGCGAAGGTTCGTCAGCAATTTTCGGGTGATTATAAGCTGCATTTTCATATGGCCCCACCTGTGCTTGGCAAGCGTGATCCGCAGACGCAACAGCCAATTAAACAGGAGTTTGGTCCGTGGATGCTCAAGGCATTTGCGCTGTTATCAAAACTGCGTTTTTTGCGTGGCACACCCCTGGATTTGTTTGGGCGTACCCGAGAGAGAAAGCAGGAGCGGGCCGATATCAAGGACTATCTGGAATTGATTGCTTTGCTGATGGATGCGCTCAGTGAAGAAAACTACGACGCTGCCCAGGAATTGGCTGATTTGCCGGCAAAATTACGTGGTTTTGGGCATGTTAAGGATGACAATAGAGAGCGTTTGTTACTTAGAAAAGAGGTTTTGTTAGGGCGTTTTCGCGGTGAGTCAGCAGTGATGGCGGTTAAGATTGTGGATGCAGCCTAGGGCGCATCCACATTTTGATAAATGTCGTTCTATGCTAGGGTGAACTCGTGTGGGCTTGTGTCTCTACGATAGTTTGGTTTGGCTCTATCTGTAAGTATTTACGCAGTTTATACACAGCCAGATAAAAAGGGCCCGTGTCCAACAGGGCCACGGTAGCCTTGAACAGGTAGTTGCTGCCGATTAATACCAGCAGAACCTGAAACGTCATTTCCCCGCGGTAGAAGGCTGCGCCGAAGGTTACGGTGATAACCATGACCGAATCGACCATTTGGCTCATCAATGTGCTGAAGTTGTTTCTGATCCAAAGGTGTTTGCCCTTGGTGACGCGCTTCCAGAAGTGGAATAGCTGTACATCGCAATATTGCGCGGCGATGTAGGCTAACATTGAGGCGAATACAGCACCGGAGGTGGTCGCATAAATAAGCTGATATAGCCCTACGCTGTCCTTCACGACATCGCCATTGGGCAGCGCGACCGGGGCTGCCAGTTGCAGTACTTGCCAGGGGGGCATACTGCCGGCGGGTACAGCGGGAAAAGCATCACCGAGAAACAGAATAAAAAGAATGAAGAAGTTCAACCCCAGACCAACACTTACCAGGAAATTGGCTCTGGCTTTGCCGTAGAGTTCGCAGATCAAGTCGGTGCATAAAAATGTAATTGGGTAGGGCAAAACACCCACTGCCAGTGCCATGGGGCCCAATTGGATAAAACGGGTTATGCCGATGACATTGAGAAGCGTCATGGCGCACAAAAATGTCCCGGCAAGCACCAGAAATACTCTTTCGCGACGCTCTCGCAACTGTTCGGGGCTGATCACTCCTCAGGATTCCTTCTGGCCCAGGTTGGCGTGTAAAACGGCGCCGTTGATCACTGGGTTGAGGTGAGCCCAGTGAATTAACTCGCCGATTTCCCTCGGCTCTATCAGACGGTTGAAACTGTTCATTGCCCCGATCTGCGCCATGACTTCGCTGTTGTTGCCCAGGTGAGTCCGCAGCATCTCGGTGTCGGTAAATCCCGGGCAAATAAGTGCGGTATGTATGCCTGTATTCATCAGGTCCTGACAACTGGCCCGCATCATACCAAGCAGCGCGTGTTTGGAAATGACATAACTGAATGATCCAGCCACGGCTTTTTCCGACAGCGTGGAGCCAATGTAGAGTACGCTGGAGCTCTTGGGCATTATTTTCAGCAAATGTTGATTGATGGAATTGACGGCCACCAGATTGGTTTCAAGTACTTCGCGCAAGTCATCACTGGTACATTGACCAGCGCTGTCCTTGCGCATTTGGCAGGCATTGTGTACCAATGCAACTGACTCACTGCCTTTGAGTGCCTTAGTTAGACGTTCGCAACTGCTTGTTATTGATGATTCCAGTGACAGGTCACAACTGATGTTGTGCACGCCGTCTATAGGGCAGGGGCGGCGCGACAGGTTGTAGACCTCATAGCCGTCCTCCCTGAATAATTTTGCTGCTGCGCAACCTATGCCAACACTGGCACCCGTAATTATTGCGGTTTTCATTTTTCTGGTTTTTCTCCTATAGCTGACATACCAGGGGTGTAGGCGCTACACTGACAATTCGATTATACAATAACAGGACTTTGGGTAATGGGGGAACTGTCGCTGAGTACGCTGGCCAATCTTGCTGAGATTATTGGCGCCGGTAGTATTGTTACCGGTTTGATATTCGGGCTGTTCCAGATACGACAGTATCGCGCACAGCAGCGCGATGCGGTGGCGATAAACCTCGCCCAAACATTTTACAATCGCGACCTCGCCAGAGCCCTCACCCTGTTGCAAAATGTCCCCGATGGTATCAGTCTGGCCGAACTGCGTGCCAAGGGTACAAATTATGAAGAGGCAGCGCTCACTGTTTGTACTTCCTTTGAGACCATGGGTCTTTTGGTCTATAAGCGCATAGCTCCGCTGGATTTGGTGTTGGATCTGGCAGGCGGTATTGTATCGGTCATGTGCCATAAACTTCGCCCGTGGATGATCGATTTGCGAGCGGAGCAAGATCAGCCTTCCTGGGGAGAGTGGTTTGAGTGGCTGGGAGACCGGGCGATAGAGCTCAAACAGTCCAAAGAACCGGCACACATAGCTTACAGTTCATGGCGGCCATAGCCCCCTCAATTCTCCCGGGAGATTCATTTAATAATGGAACGGTTGACGACACTTTATATTGACAAGGAAGCCCACAAGTTTTCCGCAGCGCACTACACGATTTTTTCGAAGGATGAACGAGAGCGGCTGCACGGGCATAACTATTCTGTTTCTGCACGCATTGTTGCGCCAATCGGGCCCAACGGTTTTTCTGCCGACTACAATGTCTATAAGACCCGTCTAAAACAGCTTTGCGATTCGCTGGACGAGTACATGTTGTTGGCGGGGGAGTCCCCACATCAGAGCATTGAACTCGATGGCCCGTGTTATCGGGTTAAATTTGCCGAAGATGTAATGGTATTTTTACAAACTGATACACTGATTTTGCCTATACTGAACGCAACGGTTGAAGAGTTCAGCCATTACCTGCTTGAGGAATTGATGAAAGCCTCTGTCGGTGAAGATTTACGTGAGGTTGAGTTGAGTGTAGCGTCGGGGCCGGGTCAACGAGCCTGCGCGACCTGGCGGTTAGATAATTAAAATGGCGGTAGAAATACAACAAAAATGGAGCTGTGAATATGTCTATGAGTAAAAAGCTTGGCGCCGAGTTTATCGGTACTTTCTGGTTGGTTTTAGGGGGTTGCGGCAGTGCCGTTTTGGCGGCCGCATTTCCTGATGTGGGTATTGGTCTATTGGGTGTGTCACTGGCCTTTGGTCTGACAGTGCTCACTATGGCCTTTGCGATTGGTCACATATCCGGGTGCCATTTAAACCCTGCAGTTTCTGTGGGTTTAATGGTGGGTGGACGTTTTCCCGGCAGTGAGCTGGCCCCCTATATTGGCGCGCAGGTATTGGGCGGTATTGCCGGTGCAGCTGTACTGTTTGTTATCGCCAGCGGTCAGGCGGGATTTGAAACGGCTGGATTTGCCTCCAACGGCTTTGGCGAGCATTCTCCCGGTGGCTACAGTCTGACTGCAGCTTTGGTGACAGAGGTGGTAATGACGTTCATGTTTCTGATTATCATTCTGGGTGCGACCGACGGTCGGGCTCCTGCGGGGTTTGCCCCTATCGCCATCGGCCTTGGGCTGACACTGATTCACCTGATCAGTATTCCCGTGACCAATACCTCTGTGAATCCTGCGCGTAGTACAGGTGTTGCGTTGTTTGAGGGTGGCTGGGCTATCAGCCAACTTTGGCTGTTCTGGGTGGCACCCATTGTGGGCGCGGCTCTGGCCGGTATTGTCTACCGTTGGTTAGGGTCCGAGGACTAAGTACATCACCCGGGAATGCCCTCTATCGGGGGCTGCCCCGGGAGTTTTTGCTACTGTTTACTTATTTTTCAGGCCGCAATACCGCAATGGCGCAGCAATGGCTCAATAGCCGGCTCTCTACCCCGGAAGGCCACGAACAATTCCATGGGTTCTTTTGAACCGCCCATCTCCAGTACGTGTTGACGAAAATCAGCGCCCGTTTTTGGGTTGAATATGCCGTCTTCCTCAAACCTTGAAAAAGCGTCGGCCGATAAAACCTCGGCCCATTTGTAGCTGTAATATCCAGCGGCATAACCACCGGCGAAAATATGTGAAAACCCATTCTGAAACCGATTCCATTGGGGTGGCATGTTGACAGCGACCTGCGCTCGTACCTGGTCAAGAAGCGCCTGTACAGAGGGAGAGTCTTCTTCTCCCCAGATCATATGCAGGCGAAAATCAAATAAACTGAACTCGATTTGCCGAAGCATCATCATGGCGGACTGGAAGTTTTTTGCCGCCAGCATTTTTTCCAATAACGGCTGCGGGAGTGGTTCGCCACTTTTGTAGTGTCCGGAAATGAATGCCAGTGCCTCTTCTTCCCAACACCAGTTCTCCAGGAACTGGCTGGGTAATTCAACAGCATCCCAGGCTACACCATTGATTCCGGATACTGCAGCCACGGTTTGTTGCGTGAGCATGTGATGCAGGCCATGGCCAAATTCGTGGAATAGAGTCGTCAGTTCCTGATCGGTTAACAGTGAGGGTTCATCGCCCACCGGCGCGGTGAAGTTGCATACAAGATAGGCCACGGGAATTTGCAGTTTTCCTGCGCTGTACCGCCGCACTCTGCAGTCATCCATCCAGGCGCCACCGCGTTTATTGGCCCTGGCATATAGATCCAGGTAAAAGCGCGCGATTACAGAACCATTACGGGAAATCTCGAACAGGCGAACATCCGGGTGATACTTTTCAAAGTTATACACTTCGCCAACTTCAACTTCATACAACCGGCGGGCGACCTCAAAAAGGCCGGGTAGAACGCGGCTTACTGGTAGGTACGGTCGTATCTCTTCCTGAGATATTTGGAAATTGGCCTGCCTGAGCTTTTCGCCGTAGTAGCCGATATCCCAGGCATTTAGCGTGGCTACGCCATGCTCCGTGGCCGCGAAATCGGTCAGCGCCTGCCATTCTCTTTCAGCTTGAGGTTTCGCCTTGGCGGCCAGCTCTTCGAGAAAGTCGATAACCTGGGCAGGGCTGTCAGCCATTTTTGTCGCCAAAGACAGTTCGGCATAGTTGTCAAACTCGAGTAAGTGGGCAACGTCCTGTCGCAGATTGAGAATTTCCTCGATGACATCGGTGTTGTTCCATTTGCCCGCATTGGGCCCTTCGCCGGACGCTCGCGTACAGTGTGCGGTATACACCTCCTGTCGCAGGGCCTGGTTGTCGCAATAAGTCATCACGGGGTGATAAGAGGGGAATTCGAGATTAATTAAATAGTCCTCCACGCCTGCCTGCTCGGCTGCCTGCCTGGCACTGGCAAGAGCGGTTGCTGGTAGACCGGACAGTTGTTCTTCACTGACTTGTTTGGACCAGGCATTGGTAGCGTCCAGAACATTTTCACTGAACTTGCTGCCAAGTTCCGAAAGGCGTTTTTTCAATTCTCCGTAACTTTGTTTTTTGTCTTCGGGAAGATTAATACCGCCCAGGCGAAAGTCTCGAAGCGCATGTTTGATCGCTGCTTGCTGTGCTTCACTTAGTTGCTTGAAGTCATCGCTATTGGCCATTTTTTGGTAGGCAGCACACAGTCCGGTATGCTGGCTCTTCCAGGTGCTGTACTCAGATAGCAGCGGTAGACAGGCATTGTAGGCATCGCGTAGGGCGTCGCTGTTTTTTACGCCATTGAGATGTCCTACCGGTGACCACGCTTTTGCCAGTTCATCTTCCCATTCTTCGATTGGCTGCAGAAAATTATTCCAGCTGAAGGTTTTACCGCTGACCAGCAGCGTATCGATAGACTCCCGGTTGCGTTCTATAAGTTCCCGGATAGCAGGTTCTATATGTTCAACTTCAATTTTTTCGAAGGGGGGGAGGTCGTGCTGTTCTAATAGCGGGTTGGACATGTTCCAAAAGTTCCTGATTATAATTTCATTCGGCAGCACTGAGTCTGCAGTTAATTTTAGTCGTCTACCAACCGGGTAACGTCTTTCTCCAGTAGAACTTTTCGAGTTTTATACAGTACACTCAAGGCGCGTTTAAAGTTCTTTTTACTGGTCTGGAAAAGTTTGTAAATGTCATCAGGCGGACTCTTGTCGCTGATGTTGGCGCTGCCGCCCTGTTCCTGTAGGTATTGCACAATGCGCTCTTCCAGATCGCCTTGTTTGTTTCCACCCGGTGGGGAGAGGCTGATGTCTATCCGCCCATCTTCACGAATTCGTTTGATATAGCCATCTATTGTGCGCCCGGGTGTCAGTGGTTGGAATACGTCGGCGTGGTGCAGCAGCGCCAGGAAACTATTGTCCACCAGGCACTTGAACCCGAGTTCAGATTTCCCGCACAGCAATAAGCTTACGGCTTGGCCGTGGCGATGAGCGCTGGAATGCTCCGGTAAAAACTTGCTCAGTTTACTGGATGCAACAATTCGATCTTTGTACCGGTCTTCATAGAGGTATACGCAGTAAGAATAGCCCTCTTGCATTCGGTCGGCCTGCTCGCTAAAGGGCACCAATACATCCTTGGGCAGCCCCCAATCCACGAAGGCGCCGACATCGTTGACAGCGGCCACGCGCAAATAGGCCACTTCGCCGACCATTGCCTTGGGGGTTTCAGTTGTCGCCACCAGGCGATCTTCGGAATCGGCATAGACAAACACCTCCAGCCAGTCGCCAGGAACAGTTTCACTGGGTACATAGCGACGCGGGAGCAGGACTTCGCCGTGCTCGTAGCCGTCCAGGAACAAACCGTAGGAGCTGTCTTTGACGACCTGCATACGGTTCATGCGGCCGATTTTTATTGCCTTGGAGTCAGTCATCTTTTTTCTTCATTAGAGGGGCGAAGCCATCGTTATCTGGTTTCCTGGCACTTTTACTAGACTTGCCTTTATTCTTCTGATTTCGATGACGACTTTTAGTCTTTTCCTGCGGTGTCATACTGGCCTTTTTCTTTTTGCCTGCTGCTTTGCCAGATGATTTCGTCGCTTTGGGCCCGTTGTACTTCGCTTTTAATCCAGGCAGTGCGCGATGCTCAAAATCGAGTTTCAGATAACGCTGAATGGCTGCCATCAAATTCCACTCGCTGTGATCTACCAGCGACACCGCCATGCCTTTGGCCCCGGCTCTGCCGGTGCGGCCGGTGCGGTGCAGATAGTCATCACCTTTGCGGGGCAATTCGTAGTTCACCACCAGGTCAATATTTTTGACGTCGAGTCCCCGCGCCGCCAAGTCGCTGGCTGAAACAATATCCAGCTTACCGTCGCTGAAACGGGTCATCACCAGTTTGCGTTCTTCGGTAGTCATCTCGCCGTGCAAAGTGGCGCAGCGTAACTTCTTGTAGGCCAAAAGGCCCGCCAGACGTTGTGCTGTGCTGCGTTTGTTACTAAATACCAGGGCGCGTTCGAAGCCGCCTTGTTGCAGTAGCGCAATCAATATTTTGTCTTTATGTTGCTGATTGTCGGCCAATATTCGCTGGTGAAAAATACTACTGTGTGGTGCTCGTACCTGTCCGATGCTGATGGTTTGCGGTTTTTCCAGTAGCTCTTTTGCCACGCCCCCAAGGCCTTTGTGTTTTAACGTGGCCGACAACATGAGAACTTGCTTGTCCATAGGGCAGAAGGAATTGATTTTCATAACGTCATCGCGAAAACCCATATCGAGTACGCGGTCAGCTTCGTCGAGAATTAATATCTGTAATGATGACAAATCTGCACTGTGCTTTTCACAATGCTCCAGCAAGCGCCCCGGTGTCGCAATGATAATTTGTGGATTTTTGCGGAAGATGGCTTTCTGGTATTTGAAGTCGGCACCACCGGTTATACCCTGTACATCTACGGGGGCTTTCGCGGTTAGTTTGCGGCATTGTTTTAGAACCTGTCGGGCCAGCTCACGGGTGGGGACCAGTATCAGAGCCAGAGTCCCGGCGTCCGGCGGTGTTTCAAGGGTCAATAGGGACTGTATCGTTGGTATCAGGTAAGCCAGAGTTTTGCCGCTGCCCGTCTCGGCGCTCACCATGAGGTCTTGCCCTTCCAGGGCGGCCGGTACCATGGCCTGTTGCACCTCGGTGGGCTCCTTCAGCTCCATGGATTCCAGGCCCAAAACAAGGCGCCGATCAAGTGTTAGATTCGCGAACAAGTTAATAATCCTCAAAATCGGATATCCTAACCTACTGGGGCTTTATTACTAGCTATACATGTTGATAATAGTCGTCTGTTTTGAGGAGTAATCTATGTTTTCCTGGCGCAAGTCTCTATGGGGCGCGAGTACGCTCGTATTATTACTAATTACCACTATCGTGGCGAATGGTGCCGAAGCGGGTCGGGATAAGATTGGCCTCGTGTTAGCGGGCGGTGGTGCGCGTGGGATAGCACACGTGGGTGTTATTCGCGCCCTGGAGGAGTTACAGATACCGGTGGATGCCATCGCCGGTACCAGTATGGGGGCGTTGGTTGGTGGCTTATATGCCACGGGCATGAGTGCCGGGGATTTGCAAAAGGTTGTCTCCCAAATGGATTGGGAGCTCGCTTTTACCGATACTATAGAGCGGCGCAATCAGCCCATGCATCGCAAAGCTGATGATTATGACTATCCGATAAAAATCAACCTGGCGGTCAAAAATGGGGAGTTGTCGTTTCCATTGGGTCTTATTCAGGGCCAGCAAGTGCGAATGATCATCAAGGATCTGATGGTCGACGTGGATCATCTGGAAGATTTTGACCAGTTGCCTATACCCTACCGTGCCGTGGCGACGGATATCGAGACAGGAGAAGCCTATATTTTCAGCCAGGGTGATATTGTGACGGCTATGCGTGCAAGCATGTCGATTCCAGGCTTGCTGGCGCCGGTTGAACATGACGGGCGCTTGTTGGTCGATGGCGGCATGGCAAATAATGTTCCGGTAGACATCGCCAGGCAAATGGGTATGAATCGGCTCATCACCATCGATATTGGCACACCGCTTAAGAGTCGCGATGATATACAGTCATTGGTCTCAGTAGCTGACCAGATGCTGGGATTTCTAACCCGTAAGAACTCTCTGGAACAGATTGATACGCTAAACGAAGAAGATTTTCTGATTCGCCCGGATCTGGGCGCCGTGGGAATGCTCGATTTCGCCGATGAGCAAACCATTGTTGAAAATGGGTATCAGGCCGCGATGGCGATGCGGGAGCAGCTGTCGGTTTTGAGCCTGAATGATATAGCCTGGGATGAGTATTTAGCCGCGCGGTATCTTCCCAGTCCTGGCAATCCGCATATTGAGTATGTAGAGATCAGCAATGATTCGAAAATTTCAGATGAAATAGTCCGTGTAAGGATTTCGCAGGCCTTGGGTGAGCCGCTAGACCGTGATCGCCTGCGTGCTGATATAGAGAGTATCTATGCGTTGGACTATTTCGAAATCGTTGACTTCAAAGTGGTTTCCCGAGATGGCAGATCAGGATTGAAAATTACTGCCACCGAAAAAGCCTGGGGTTCCGATGATATTAAGTTCGGTTTGAATCTGGTTACGGATCTCGAAGGCGGCAGCGAGTTTAATATTGGGGGCAGTTACCGTCAAAAGGGACTTAATAGCCGTGGTGGCGAGTTTTATGGGCGGGCCCAACTTGGCGATACTATTCTGCTGAGTGGTGTTTTCTATCAACCCGTGGATATTATGTCCCGTTTTTTCATTGCCCCTCGCCTCGCTTATCAGGATTACGAGGTGTTGACCCTGGGGCCTGAATTCGATTTCGAGGAGACTTTTGGCAGTTGGCGAGTGCGTGACTTGCAGTTTGAACTTAACGCTGGGATCAATGCTTTTGATAATTCCGAATTTCTTATAGGCCTGTTCCGTAGCCGCGGGGAGTCGGAACTGGAGCTGTCCAGAGACAATGTGCTGACAGAGGGCAGCTTTGACAAGGGCGGCGCTGTCGCATCCTGGCGTTATGACAATATGGATAACATCTTTTTCCCCCGCAACGGTGGTTTTCTTTATGCCGAATACGAGCGAAACAGTAAAGATCTGGGCTCCGATGAAAATTTCGACAGGTGGCATATGTTGGCCCAGGGCGCGCATAGCTTTGGTGATACCGATCGCAATACCATCATTTTTACCGCAAAAACTTCGCAATCTGTGGATGCGGCCAATGAGCCGGAAAACTATTATCAATTGGGTGGGCTGTTTAATTTGTCGGGACTCCCTCAGAATGCATTGTCAGGGCGCCAAACGCTTTTCGCCATGGCCCAGTATCAACGGAAGCTGTCCGCCAATAGCGTAATTCCGTTGAATATGCCGGTATATGCGGGATTTTCGGCAGAGGCGGGTCAGCTCTGGAGCGACCGGTCAGATGTCGATTTTGGTGACTTGAAGGGGGCCGGTAGTGTTTATCTGGCGATAGACTCCCCGCTTGGGCCATTATATTTCGCCTATGGCAGAGCTGCCGATTCACGAAATGCAATTTATCTGTCACTGGGTTGGCCGTTCCTGAATCAGAATTCCAGAGTAGGGCGTTGAGCGGATGCCATATAGTCTTCTGATAATGTTATCCTTGGGGCAATAATAAGGAGTTTTTTGTAATTTCGATGAACCTCTCAGCGCGTATTTTTGTCGGTCTTGGTGCCGGCGTGATAACCGGAATCTTTTTTGGCGAACTTGTGGCCGACCTGAAGATTGCCGGGGATGTGTTTGTGAAATTGCTGCAGATCACCGTGCTGCCGTATATTATTGTGTCGCTGATTGCTGGTTTTGGCCGTATGCAGATGGCCCAGGCCAAGCGCCTGGCCTTGCGGGGTTCTGCAGTGCTGCTGGTGATATGGCTGCTGGCGCTGTTCATGATTTTTGTTGCCGCACTGGCCTTTCCAGATCTTGATACCGCCTCATTTTTTGGCAGCGGCCCCGCCCCTGCTGCCCCGCAAACCAATTTGATTGATTTGTATCTGCCGTCCAATATTTTCTACTCGCTGTCCAATAATTTTGTCCCGGCGGTAGTGTTTTTCAGTATTTTACTTGGTGTTGCGCTTATTTCTGTCGAGGATAAAAGCGGGGTGCTACCTATCTTCGACGGTTTGACTGAGGCGCTTGGCAAGATAAACACGGGTATCGTTCAGCTAACGCCCTACGGCATATTTGCCATCGCCGCCGCTGCGGCGGGAACCATGACGATAGAGGAGCTCAGTCGCGTACAAGTGTATCTTGTGACGTACGTGGCCCTGGCACTGCTCATAACATTTTGGATTTTCCCGGGCCTGGTAGCGGCGGTCAGCGGAATCCCCTACAGGGTGGTATTAAGTACGTTCCGGGATGCGCTGGTCACGGCGTTTGCCACCGGCAATCAGTTTGTTGTGTTGCCCCAGATCGCTGAAAATTGCAAACAGCTGCTTCGCGAGCACGGCCACCTGAATGCGGAAGCTGAGTCTGCCGTCGACATTATTGTTCCGGTGTCATTTAACTTTCCCTCTTTGGGGAAGTTGCTCGTACTGCTGTTTGTGTTGTTCGCGGCATGGTTCACAGATACCGAGTTGACCGGGGCCGACCGGATAAGCCTCGCGTTCAATGGCCTGTTTAGTTTGTTTGGCAGTATTAATATAGCAGTGCCATACATGCTGGACTCGCTGCATGTGCCGGCGGATATGTTTCAGCTGTTTCTTGTGACCGGCATTGTGGTTGGGCGCTTCGGCGCTATGCTGGCTGCTTTGCATATTATCGTTCTGAGTATTATTGGCACCTTGGCTCTTTCAGGCGCGTTGCAGTTTCGGGCGGCCATATTGCTGCGTTATATCGCGCTCAGTTTAATCTCATTGCTAGTACTGGTTGTCGTTCTTCGAGCCTATTTCCTGGTCTTTGTTCCCGAGCCTCCGCCACGGGAAGCGGTTTTGGCAGATCTTCGCCTGATGAATGAACGGGTGGAGGCGCAGGTTAGTACAACGGTGCCTGAACCAAGCGCGACGCAATTGCCTGGCTCACGTCTGGACCAAATTCTTGGCAGTGGTGTTTTGAAAGTAGGTTATAGGCCGAAAAACCTGCCATGCAGTTTTCTCACGCCTGAGGGCGAGCTGGTTGGATTTGATGTCGAGATGGCACACATTCTGGCCGAGGATATCGGCGCGAGTCTTGAATTTGTCCCCTTTGAATTTGATCGTTTGAACACGATGTTGAACTCAGGGCAGATCGATATGGCGATGTCGTGTATTGCCAGTCTTCCGGATCGCTACGCTCTTGCATCGTTTTCTCGCGCGTATCTCGATTTAACACTCGCATTTATAGTGCCCGACCATGAGCGCAAGTTGTATGCCGATCTTGAGCTTTTGCGCCGTAAAAAGGATTTGACTATCGCGCTGGTGAGTAGCCATTATTTCGAACCAAGTATCCGGGCCTTGTTGCCCGACGCTAAAATTGTGTTTCTCGGCGGGGCCGAAGACTTTTTTAACGGCGGCGATCAGGGTGCCGATGCACTTTTGTCGTCAGCTGAGGAAGGCTCTGCCTATAGCTATCGATACCCGCACTTTACCGTGGTTAAAGCCCGCAACGGAACTTTCAGGTTTCCAGCGAGCTATGCTGTACCCAAAGGCGATATCGAAATGATGGAGTTCGTCAGCAATTGGGTTAACCTTAAAAAAACCGAGGGCACTGTGACTCAACTCTACGATTATTGGATGTTAGGGGGGGGGGCGAAATCACGCGAACCAAGGTGGTCTGTGGTGCGAAATGTACTTGGGTGGGTCGACTGATATAGGTGACTCTGGCATTGGGCGTTTCCCAGCGCAGCGACTAGAATGATATCGTCCGTTTCAACCATACTGCAGGAATAAATTAGATGAATATGTTGTTAAGGCTCTGTTCAATTCTCTTTATTGTAGGTGCCGGCTCGGGTGCATTGGCAGCAGCCTCTTATGATATTAAGGCTCCGGGGCGAGTCGTGGCTTTTGGTGATGTTCATGGTGCCTATGACGATTGGGTAGCGCTGTTACAAGAATTGAATGTTGTGAACGACGATCTCAACTGGAGCGGTGGAAATACGCAGCTTGTTTCTTTGGGCGATCTGATTGACCGGGGTCCGGGGTCCAGATCCGTGGTTGAATTGCTGATGAAACTTGATCAGCAAGCTACGAGCGCTGGCGGCGACGTGCATATGGTGCTGGGTAATCACGAGGTGATGGTGATGACCGGGGACCTGCGCTATGTGTCGAAAGCCGAGTTTGCAGCTTTTGCCAGCGATGAGACGGCAGCCCAGCGTGAGGCGTTCTACGCTGACTATCGGCGTTTCAATACGGGAGGCGAAGAAGCCACAGTTCGTCAAACATTTGATCAGCAATACCCCCCTGGTTATGTAGCTCTGAGGAAGGCTTATTCCCAGTCTGGCAAGCTTGGTGGTTGGTTGATGCAGCAGCCGCTAGTGATCAAAGTGAATGACAAGGTTTATATGCATGGTGGTATTGCCAGCAGTGCCAGCGAGGATACACTGGCCTCCCTCAATGACAAAGTGCGGGGCGAATTGAAGAGTTTTCTGGATAGTGTCGATAGTTTGCGAGCGGCCGGCATTATGCCCCTTCACGTAGCCTATGATGACAGGCTTCGGTTTATTAATGCCCGGGTAGAAGAATTTGTGGCGGCGAACCCCAAGGCTCGTCCCGATTGGTTTGATGCGGTGCAGAAAGTGTTTGAGGCGCAACAGTATTTTGTATTCAGTGAAGACAGTCCCAACTGGTATCGGGGTACAGCACTTTGCCACCCGTTTGCCGAGTCATTTAATACCGAGCGTTTTCTCAAGCGGGTAGGTGCTAAACAGTTGGTCATGGGGCATACCCCGACCAAAGGCGATGTCATGGAACGTATGGATGGGCTTGCCATTCGGCTCGATACGGGCATGTTGAAAAGTGTATACAAAGGTAGGGCTTCTGCATTGGTATCTGGCAGTGGCAAGGACTATGTGCATTACCTGGGCAGCGCGGAAAAGGCACAGCCGGTTCGGGAGAATCGCAGCATCTCTCAGAGTTTGTCGCAGATGAGCGATCAGGAACTGGAAGATTTTATGCGCAATGCCGAGATAGTCAGCGTAGAGGCCATCGGCACGGGAATTACCAACCCCAAGCGGGTCCGTCAGAGTGCCGGTGGAATTAGCAATGACGCTGTATTCAAATATGAGGATACGCATCCGGGTATAGAGTCGCGGGAAAGGTATGTAACTCGTCGAAACAACGACAGTGATCGCTATGTCTATGATGTTGCTGCGTATAAACTTGATCGTATGCTGGGTTGGGAAATGGTGCCCACCGCGGTGTTAGGGAAGGTCGAGGGAAAACCTGGGGCGTTGTCAGATTGGGTAGAGAACGCGATTAACGAACGGGATCGTTTAGAGAAAGAACTGCCTTTTAACGGTTACTGCAAGCAGTCGGAGCAATATCGACTGCGTTTTGTCTTCGATATTCTGATCCACAATGATGATCGGAATTTGACCAATATCCTTTGGGGCAAAGACGATTTTATGATGCGTTTCATCGATCATTCTCTGGCATTTCGCACTACCGAAAAGAGACCTAAACAATACCGTAAGGTGACTCTTGAGGTGTCAGATTTGCTGCGTTCGAAACTGGTGTCCTTAGATAGCGCCGGTTTGACGACCCAGCTCTCTCCCTATTTACATCCCAGGCAGATTGAGGCGATTCTCGCCAGACGAGATTTGATACTCAAGGAAGCCAAGGGTACTTCTCGATAAGCTGTTCATCGCTTTGAAAAGCGCAGGTCGTAGCGGGCTCTTTTGCGACAAGTGCGCGGCGAGTGCGTCATCGGCCGTCTGCACAAAATGAAAAATAAGGAATGAGTCATGGTTAAAACAGTGCGTATTCATGAAACGGGTGGCCCTGAGGTCATGTTGCTTGAAGACATAGAGCTTGAAGCACCAGGGCCCGGCATGGTGACGGTTGCCAACAAGGCGATAGGGCTAAATTATATCGATACCTATCACCGCAGCGGTTTATACCCGCTGCCGCTTCCTATTGGCCTCGGTCTGGAAGGAGCGGGCGTGGTCGTAGCGGTCGGCGAAGGTGTAGATATGTCCGTAAACGATGCAGTAGCGTATTGCTCCGCGGGCTTTGGCGCCTATGCCGAGGCCCTGAATTTGCCGGCCGCACGGTTGGTGAAGATCCCGCAGGGGATAGATTTTGAATCTGCCGCCGCAATGCTTCTTAAGGGACAGACCGCAGAGTACCTGTTGCAACGCACCTATCCTTTAGTCGCGGGCGAAAGCTGTCTATTTCACGCAGCTGCCGGTGGTGTGGGTTTGATTTTTGGGCAATGGGCCAGTGCCGTAGGCGCTACTGTGATTGGTACTGTAGGGTCTGATGAAAAAGCGGAAATTGCGAGAGCCCACGGATACCAGCATGTTATCAACTACCGCACAGAAAATGTTGCCGAGCGAGTGATGGAAATAACTAACGGTAAAAAACTGCCCGTTGTTTTCGATGGTGTAGGCAGGGATACCTTCGAGTCCTCATTGGATTGTTTGCAGCCCAGGGGTTTAATGGTGAGCTTTGGCAATGCTTCAGGCGCACCGGATCCACTGGACCTACAGGTGTTGAGTGCCAAAGGGTCACTGTTTATTACCCGCCCCACCATGATTACCTATACTGCCAGCACCGAGGAGTTGCGCCAGTCCAGTGCGGATTTATTTGCCAGGGTACTTGGAGGTGATATTACGGTCGAGGTGAAGCAGCGCTACAAGCTACAAGATATTCAGCAGGCGCACCGGGATCTCGAGGCCAGAAAAACCATCGGCTCCTCGATTATTTTGCCATGATCAAGAGTGTTATCGAGGGCAGGGGTCTGGAGTGAGTCTCGCCAGACAACCCGCCACAACGCCTGCTCAGGCGAACTATGCGCTAATCGTACTGTTATTGGCCTACATTCTTTCTTTCATTGATCGCAATGCCATGGCAGTTCTTATAGGCCCGATTCGGGACGATTTCGGTATAAGCGATTTTCAGTACAGTTTGCTGCATGGTTTTGCCTTTTCCATATTCTATATTTTTCTGGGTTTGCCTATTGCACGCATGGCCGATCGCGGCAATCGCAAGACGATTGTGACTATAGGTGTTTTTTTCTGGAGCGTGATGACCTGTCTTTGTGGGTTTGCGTCCTCTTTCAAAGCCTTGTTCCTCGCCCGTATTGGCGTTGGGGTGGGCGAGGCGGCACTTTCCCCACCGGCCTACAGTTTGTTGAGCGATTATTTTTCCAGGGATACCCTGCCCAGAGCAATGGCCGTTTACACTCTGGGAATTACCCTCGGTGGCGGCCTGGCCTATATCATTGGTGGTAGCGTGTATCAGTATTTTCTCACCAATGGGCCGCTCTCCGGGCCGGGTATAGAGCAGCTTCGGCCCTGGCAACTCACATTTATAGCGGTGGGATTGCCGGGTTTCTTACTGGTTCTGGCTTTGTCATTCATGATCGAACCTGGCCGCCGGGAAATCGACGCCAGTGCGGCTACCGGTAATTCCCATTTGAGTGTTAGTGAAGTGATAGCCTGCATGAAGGGGCATTGGCAGGCTTACGCTGCTTTGATTCTAGGGGTTTCCGCGCTTTCTGTACTGGGTTACGGAACAATGGCGTGGTATCCCGAGTTCCTGGTGCGCAGTCATGGCTTGAGTCGGGTGGAGGCGGGTTCAAACTTCGGTATGATTTTTATCGTTGCCGGCAGTATTGGGGCTATAGTCGGAGGCTGGAGCGCGAAGCCCCTGACCAGGCGAGGGTATTCAGATGCCAATATGCGTATTGTTATGTGGGTCGCGCTGTTGTGGATGATACCAGCCGCGGTCGGCCCGATGCTGCCCACCGCAACGCTTGCGCTTTGGGCGGCTGTGCCGACTGTCTTTTTTCTCAACAGCTATTTTGGCGTCTGTATTGCTGCCGTGCAGTTGATTACACCCAATCGGATGCGCGCCCAGGTTTCTGCCATTTTGTTATTCATGACCAATTTGTTTGGTCTTGCCCTTGGGCCCAGTCTCATCGCGGCGTTAACGGATTTTGTTTTCAAGGACGATGCAGCCCTGGGCCGATCGCTGATGATTTTGCCGCTTTTCGTTTGCCCTCTGGCTGCGGCCTTGTTAGCTTGGGGCCTAAAGTATTATCGTGCGGCGCTGGCCGCGAGTCTGGAATAGGGAGTGTTCTAAGTGATGTTTTTTGAGGTAAAGCCTGTGCAGCTAAAAGGCGAATCGGTGCGACTGGAACCGCTGTCTCAGGATCATGCACAGGGGTTGTTTAATCGCGGCCAGGAAAGTGCAGATTGGGCCTATATGCCACGCTCGTGTTTTGTTGATATGGCCGATACCCGTCAGTGGATCGACGAGGCGCTCGCAGCACCAGGGCAGGTGCCATTTGCCATTGTGGAAGCGGGTAAGGATAAAACCATTGGCAGTACCCGCTACCTGAATATTCGCCCCGATCATCGCACATTGGAGATCGGCTGGTCCTGGCTGGGTAGGGAGTGGCAGCAAACCTCGATCAATACGCAAGTGAAGACTTTACTGCTAACACACGCTTTTGAGCGTTTGGGTTGTGTGCGGGTTGAGTTTAAAACGGATGGCCGCAATATGCGGTCTCAGCGCGCTCTGGAAAGAATAGGGGCTACGCGAGAAGGGGTTTTGCGCAATCATATGATCGTCCAAAATGACTTTGTGCGAGACTCAGTATACTTCAGCGTAATTGACCGGGAATGGATA
>JBALVT010000066.1:0-19725 GCA_036961345.1 Halioglobus sp. | reverse complement strand
GGGATGCTCCATCGTCCCCCTTAACTAAGCGCTATTCATGTTAAGGGCCGCTATATAGCGGCTCTTTCCAGCATAAAGGTGATAAGCACTTTGATGAGAAAACCCAGGATGCCCATCGCCAGGCCCACATAGAGGATAATAGTGCCGAATTTCCCGGCGTTGCTGCGTTTGGCCAGATCCCATACGATAAAAATCATGAACAATATCAGTGCACCCACACCCAGGGTGACACCGTATTGCGTGAACCATTCATCCATATCGAGGTTTCCGTGGGTCGCTATCTTTGCGCCAGTTCTCGTGTAATATGCGACTGGGCGAGTAGCAGTATATATACTTGTTTCGCATAATGCCGTTCAGGTTCAGGGCATTTTTAATCTGGGGAACTTGGGTTGTGGTATGGGGGTCGATATCTGGATGTGGGTGCAAAAAAGTTTGGAGTCAAGTGTGCATAAAATTATTAGAAGTAGTCTGGCAGCGGTATTGCTGCTGGCACTAGGAGCTTGTTTTCATGCCGAGTTGAATGGCCCCGTGGCCGGCGCTACGGTTGTTATCACCGAGCTTCGCTCTGGTGCCGTGGCTCAGGATGGGCTTACTTCCCTGGATGTGGCCGGTGGCATCGCCGCATTCAATCCGGACGGCTGGGATGGACTGGGTGATTTGGGGCAGCTTGTGAGTCTGGGGAACTTTTTTGTCGACAAAAACAACTTTGTGAAAAGCCGGCTTTATCTGGTGAGTGTAATCGGTGGGCAAGATATGGATGGCAATGCCGATGGCGTGGTCAATAACAAAGGCAAAAAAGTGGCGGGTAGCTTGCATTCCATTATGAAGGGTAGCCATTTGCAAAAGGGCGGTTTCGTGGTGTCGCCTGTCACTGAGGCCCTGTATCAGTCGGTTAAAGACGACGTGCCCAATTTGACAGATTCTGCTGTGATGTCTCGCCTTGGCAAAAATACACGGTTAATTTTGAACAATGTTGATGACGCCGGTAAGGTTAATTACAACGACGCTCTAGCCTGGACTGAGATTAACCATATCGGCAAGTACAAACTGGACTTCTCTGCGATAGAGGATTTGGCCGATGCCATTACCGCCGGCGAAGATGAGTCCTCTATTGCTCAGTTATCTGCCCTTGTCATGGGCGAAGAGCCGGCCATTGATGCTCAGCAGTTTTTTGCCGACAATGTTGCCATGCCTGTTGTGCAAAGTAAGTGTATTAACTGCCACACCTCTACTGGTATCGCACCTAGTCAGGGTGCCCGCCTGGTGCTGGTGACGAACAGTAATTCAAATCACTTAAGTATTAATCACGAAGCGTTTATTGAGTTAGGTGATGCGCTGGGCTCTACTGACTTAAGTGATCATGTCACCCAAAAGGCCAGTGGCCAGCTTGGCCATGGTGGCGGTAAGCAGCTCTCGAACGGTACTCAGGATTTTCTTAACCTCGAGGCCTACCTGAATTTAATTGAGTAATATGGCTGCACTTTTTACTAGGCCTCCAGCGCCGGATTCTGTTGTTGTGCGTTCCCCGGCCAGACAGGCAGTTCCCATAACTGTGGCTGGTCGGGTACATCCTCGGCCGCTGGCAGCGATACATCAATGTACTGGTTGCCACCGCGCTGCTTGAGGATATGCACCTTGCGATATTCTCGCATTTGCAGGCGCAAACTGGCCGGGGCATGGTTTTTACCCGCTTCGGTGGGCCGAAATAACACCGCTAGCGCGTCTTGGCCTGCGCTGGCCAGTTGCAGTTTTCTTAATTCGCTATAGCGATATTCACCTGCCCCAAGCCAGCTAAAGACAGCGCTGCAAGTCGTGCTGCGCAGCGCTTGTTCGGTGCTCCACAGCAGGTCTTCGCGATTTTTAGGGTGTATGAGAAGAATCTGGCGGGTGTCGATGCCCCGCGCTGCCAATAGCGGCGCATAGGGTATATAGGGCGGGGCGATAAACACCTGCCATCTGCCTTGTTCACTCAGGGTTTCCATCGCGGGTAGAAACAGGCCCATGGCTCCAAGACCACAGCTGTCACTTAATAGTTCTATTGTGCTCCCTAACGGCCAGCTATGTTGGTAAAGCTCCGTGTCCAATGCTGTATAGCCCGTGGGCAGCTTGCCGCTACCGGTGTGGCTGTCACTATTGGCAGAGTGTGTATTGCCGGGGAAATGGCTGTGGTAGCCACGCCAGGTATCGCTGCGCTGTATAACTTGTTCCAGTATTTTATTCATGTGCGGCCTGCAGGAGGTATTCTCCAAATAAACTGTATGTATATACAGTAGTTTGGGTTTGTTAAAAATGCAAGCTGGCTTTTTGTACTTTGCCTATGGTGTAGCGAGGAGGCGCAGAGGTTGTTTTCCCGGTTGGCCAATACCGGTGATCAGTGCGGCGAGATTGTCCCAGGGGCGGCCATCGGCGAATCCCTTAATGCTGCCATCAGTTTGGGCAGCGTGTTCCAGTAGCTGTGTGAGTGTCTCTATGTTGTGCCTGGACAAAGCAGCCTTAACCATCGGTATTTTGTTGTTCCAGACCCGCTGCTCGCGCAGGGCCTGCGAGATATCTTGTCCGCCATCACAGGCAACCTGTATTTCATATAATGTGCGAAGCTCTCGCGTCAAAGCCCACAACACCACGGTGGCTTCAGTGCCGCTGCCTCGCAGCCCATAGAGCATGCGCAAACTATTGGCAGTATTGCCTTGCACGGCACTGTCGGCCATGGAAAAGAGATTAAAGCGCGCATTATCTGCCACCGAGTCTGTAACTGTCTTGGCGGATATTTCGCCATTGTCGGCCAGTAATTTGAGCTTTTCAATTTCCTGTACGGCGGACAACAGATTGCCTTCAACGCGTTCACACAGCAGCTGCAGGGCATCCGGGGCTATTTTCATGCCTGCATTGGTAATACGTTGTTCAACCCAGCCCGGAAGCTGGCGGGCGTCGATTGGCCATACCTGAATAACACCGCCAACTTTGTCCAGCGCCTTGAACCACTTGCTATTGGTCGATTGCTTATCAATTTTACCCGCCACAATCATCAATATGTTTTCGTCGCTGGCCGTGTCGGTGTATTCACAGAGGGCTTTGCTGCCATCGGCACCGGGTTTGCCACTGGGAAGGCGCAGCTCTATCAGCTTGCGCTCGGCGAATAAGGACATGCTGGCGGCGCTGTTAATAATTTCGTGCCAATGAAAACCGGTCGCGGCTGCGTCGATGACTTCGCGCTCGGTGCAGCCGCTTGCCCGGGCTTGCTGGCGAATCAGGTCGCAAGATTCCTGTACAAGCAGCGGCTCGTCGCCGCTTACCACATAGACCGGTAAAAGCTGTTTTTCAAGATGTCTGGAGAGTTGTTCCTGGCGCAGTTGCATCAGGGGGTGCTGCTGGCAAAGTAGCCAACGCGGCGCAGGATTTGCTGTACCAGTTCTGTGCGCATTTCAGTTTTTAGAATGCGAACCTCTTCAGCCTTGCCGACCACATTGCTGGGGTCATTTTCCATCTGCTTGACGACGGTTGCTTCGCTGGCCTCAATCACCTGTTTGCCCTGGGCATCCCTCACAGAGAAAACAGTGCTCAAGGTAAGTTCAAATTCAGAGGCGCGTGCCTGTGCGTTGATAGACAGATTGCGCTGTCGAAAACGTTCCGAGCCAATCGAAATTGAGTAATTGGCTTCCTCCTTTTCAACCCAGACAATGTCATAGGCAGAGAAAGTGTTGTTCACTTCCCGGCTCAACTCGCCGTTGGGATTGCTGGTCACCAAATGCATTTTCTTCCAGGATTCTGGCAGCGATGTTCCGCCGGTACCTCGCAGCGCGAAGCCACAGGCTCCAAGAAGACTCGTCAGGGTTAACAGGACGAAAATCAGGCGAAGCGACGGTCGCAGCATAGAGTACCCCTGAGGCAACATTAATTGGCAACAATATTAACTAATTTTCCCGGCACTACAATCACTTTGCGCACGGTAACACCATCCAGAAAGCGTTTTACATTGTCCTGTTCAAGCGCGGCAGCTTCAATGGACTCTTTGTCGGCACTTACGGCGACTTCCATGCGGCCCCTGACCTTGCCGTTTACCTGAATAACCAGTTCCAGGGCGTCACGCGTCAGTGCCGATTCATCTACGCTCGGCCACGGTGCGTTAAGCAGGTCGCTTTCACAGCCAAGTGCCCGCCACAATTCCTGACAGATATGCGGCACAATGGGCGATAGCATCAGCACAGTGGCATGCAACGCTTCGGCCATAACGGCCCTTCCCTGTTCGTTTTGCGTGTCCAGTTTGCCCAGCTCGTTGCACAATTCCATAATTGCGGCGATGGCGGTGTTAAAGGTTTGCCTGCGGCCATAGTCATCACTGACTTTGGCAATGGTCTCGTGCGTTTTACGTCGCACAGCTTTTTGCTGGTTGTCCAGTTCACCGGGGCGTAATTCAGCACTCTTGCCCAGTTCAATATGATTGGCCGCGAGTTTCCAAAGGCGTTTAAGGAAGCGATTGGCGCCCTCAACGCCGGAATCTGACCACTCCAGGGATTGTTCGGGCGGCGCTGCGAACATGCTGAACAGACGCACGGTGTCGGCACCGTAGTTGTCGATGAGAGACTGCGGGTCCACGGTATTGCCCTTGGATTTGGACATTTTGGTGCCGTCTTTAAGCACCATGCCCTGGGTTAGCAGACGAATAAATGGTTCATCGGTGTTTACCAGCCCCTCGTCGCGCATCAATTTATGAAAGAAGCGCGCGTACAGAAGGTGCAAAATGGCGTGTTCAATGCCGCCCACGTATTGATCAACGGGTGCCCAGTAGTCGGCGCCCGCATCGAGCATTGCCTGATCGTTGCGCGCTGAAGCGTAGCGGGCGTAATACCACGAAGACTCCATAAAGGTATCGAAGGTGTCTGTTTCCCGGGTGGCCGGGCCGCCGCATGAGGGGCAGCTGGTCTGGTAAAATTCGGGCATTTTTTTCAGGGGTGAGCCGATGCCTTCAAATTCGACTTCTGTAGGCAGCACTACAGGTAAATCTTGTTCCGGCACGGGTAGCGCGCCACAGTCATCGCAGTTGATGATGGGAATAGGTGCGCCCCAGTAGCGTTGCCTGGACACACCCCAGTCCCGCAACCTGAAGTTTACCGAGCGTTGGCCCTTGTTTTCGCTGGCAAGGCGGTCGGCAATAGCAGTGAAGGCTTGTTCGAATTCCAGACCGTCAAACTCACCGGAATTGACCAGCGAGCCCTTCGGAGTGAATGCAGCGGTGCTCAAATCACAATCTTCATCCCCAAGCGGTGTTATTACCTGTGTTATGGGCAGGCCGTATTTACCGGCAAATTCCCAGTCGCGTTGGTCGTGCCCAGGCACTGACATAACGGCACCCGAGCCATAACTCATCAAGACAAAATTGGCCACCCAAATGGGCACTTCCGCGCCGGTGAGTGGGTGAGTCGCGCTCATGCCCGTATCCATGCCCAGCTTTTCCATGGTCGCCATGTCGGCCTCGGCCAGTTTGATATTGGACTGCGACTGGATAAATGCAGCCAACTCGGCATTATCCTTGGCGGCCGCCTGTGCCACCGGATGCTGTGGTGCAACGGCCAGGTAGGTTACCCCCATTAAGGTATCCGGGCGGGTGGTATAGACGCGCAGCGTGTCGCCATCTGGCATCCCAAAATCCAGGTCTATGCCTTCTGAGCGGCCTATCCAGTTACGCTGCATGGTGCGCACTTGCTCTGGCCATTGATCAAGCTTGTCCAGATCGGACAGAAGTTGATCAGCATACTCGGTGATTTTAATAAACCACTGATCAATTTCACGGCGCTCCACCGGATTGTCGCAACGCCAGCAGCAGCCGTTGACCACCTGCTCATTGGCCAAAACGGTTTGATCGGTTTCACACCAGTTCACTTCGGCCTTTTTCTTGTAGGCCAGGCCTTTTTTAAACAAGCGAGTAAAAAACCACTGCTCCCATCGATAGTACTGGGGGTTGCAGGTGGCGATCTCCCGGTCCCAGTCGTAGGCAAAACCCAGCCTGCGCAATTGAACGCGCATGTAGTCGATATTCTCTGCAGTCCACTGGGCGGGCGGCACATTGTTTTTGATGGCGGCATTTTCTGCCGGTAGACCAAAGGCATCCCAGCCCATGGGCTGCAATACATTTTTGCCCTGCATGCGTTGATAGCGGGCAATAACATCGGCAATTGTATAGTTGCGAACATGCCCCATGTGCAGCTTGCCGCTGGGGTAGGGGAACATTGCCAGGCAGTAGAACTTCTCCCGGCTGTCGTCAGATTGCACAGCAAAGCTGTTATTTTTTAGCCAGAAATCCTGGGTGGCTAGTTCCAGGGCTTGCGGGTTGTAATGCTGGTCCATCGCGGGTATCAAATCTCGCTGTTTTAACGTTGTGGGGTGGTCGGTTTAGTAGTTGCCACAAAGCCGCGTGTCCCGGGGCTGGCGACCGGGTACTACCGGCAAAATGACCGGCAAGTTTATCAGTATTTGTGTCGGCCCGCGATGCCTTGCCGTATGGGAAAATGACCGATTATTGATTTGGATCGTGGCGGACGCCGGGGTTTTACGGAATGATCAGGTATGCAAAAAACCAGTGACATCCTTTGGCAAGACGCCCAGCATCAGGTGCTGTTTCAGATTCTCGACCTGATTAAGGAGCCGGACTGTGACCGGCAGGTATTGGAAAGGCTCAGGGATTATACCGAAAATCACTTTTCGCTTGAAGAGCGCTACATGCTTCATCTGGATTATCCAGAGCGCGACATGCATGTGCGAGCGCACGATAAATTTCGCCTGGAAATTGAAACTATACTGACCGGTGATCAGCAGCACGATGCCGTATTTATGGAGTTGATCGCCACTTTTCTTACCGAATGGCTAACCCGGCATGTGTTTGGTGTGGACAAGAAATTGGAAGAATATATTCTAAATTCGTCGGTCAAATAGTTCCTTGCCCGGGTCAGTGCTCCTGCCGCCAAAATGCCCAATACATCGCGGTCATTAATAGCAGTGCGATGGCGCAGCCAATAATAACCGGCCGTGAGCCAAAGCTGCTAAACGGCGTGGACCCCAGCATTACCTGAACCTCGCCGCGTAGCGTGGTGGTCACGAACTGCTGGCTTTGCGCTGTTATTTTTCCGCGGTGATCGATAATTGCCGAAATCCCATTGTTGGTACCGCGAATCATATAGCGGCCGTTTTCCAGTGCCCGCATTTGCGCCATCTGTAAGTGCTGCAGCGGGCCTATAGAGCGGCCAAACCAGCTGTCATTGCTAATTGTGATGAGCAGGTCGGCCGCGCTGGCATTCTCGGCAACCAGATCCGGATAAACAACTTCGTAACAGATGAAGGGCGCCACTCGATAGGTGCCTGTACTGAGTGATTGTTGTTGGGGGGGGCCAGCGCTAAAGCTCGACATTGGCAGGTCGAAGAACGCGATCAGTCCGCGCAGTTGGCGTTCAAATGGCACGTATTCTCCAAAGGGTACCAGGCGTTGTTTGTGATAGGCGCCCTCGCCATCGCCCAGGGCCACAATACTGTTGAAATACTGCTCGCTGCCCTCCTCGCGAAAGGGAATACCGGTGATAAGTGCAGTACCGCTGCGGGCCGCCTGCTGCGAAATAGGCTGCAGGAAATCGTCGCTACGTTGAAAAAAGCTTGGGATAGCGGATTCCGGCCATACCACAATGTCATGACCATAAAGTGGCTCCATAGCGCTGCGGTATTGCTCCAGAATCGGTTTGTACCATTTCCTATCCCACTTTTTTTCCTGAGGGATATTGGGTTGGTATATCGCGACACTCAGGGGCTCTTCGCTGGCCTGTGCTACCCAGCCAATAGGTTGTAACTGGCTGCCGCCTAGCCACAAAGCCGTAATTATGGCCGCGTAGCTCAGGCTGTTAATCCACTTCCTGGCTCGCCAGGTCAGGTACAGGCAGCTTGCGGTCAAGGCGCATATGAGGGATAGCCCGTAAATGCCAATGACGGGCGCCCAGCCGGCAATAGGGGTGTCAACATGGCCGTACCCCAGATAAAGCCAGGGAAAACCAGTGAGCAGCCAGCTTCGCAGCCATTCAAATAAAACCCATAGCGCCGGAAATCCGGCCAACATGCCACCGGGCAACTCCCGCACATATTTTGTGTAGCACCAGGCCAAAGTGCTGTGCAGTAGCGCCAGGCCGGCACAGAACAATGCAGTAAGCACTGCTGCCAGAAAAACGCCGGTATGGCCGTGAACGTGGATACTGACATAAACCCATGAAACGCCGGTGCCGAACATGCCCAAACCAAAAAGCCAGCCCCTTAAGAGCGCTTGTTTAGGCGAGCATGTGCTCAGCAGGTGAAGTAGCGCAATGCAGCTGAAGATACCCGCTGGCCAAATATTATACGGGGCCAGAGACAGTGTAATACCGGCACCGGCAAGTGGCGCGAGCAACACAGCCAAGATTTTGTCCCGGGACGTTGTTTCGATTTTGGTCATAAGGGCTTAGCCTATATTGCTACCGCTAGTGGGTCAGGGGTCGCATGCGAAGGCTTTGAATTTTTCGCTGATCTGAATTGATGATTTTAAATTCGTAATTCCCGATGACAGTAATTTCATTGGGGGTGGGCATGTGACCAAGCGCTTGTATCACCAGGCCGCCAATGGTGTCGAACTCCTCATCGCTTAGCTCGGTCTCAAAGTAGTCGTTGAACTCATCTATGGGTGTAAGCGCTTTGATAAAGTAATCATCATCGGTAATCTTGCGGATAAACCGATCGGCTTCTGCATCGGTTTCGTCCTCAATTTCACCGACGATCTCCTCGAGTACGTCCTCGATAGTGACCAGGCCAGCAATGCCGCCGTACTCGTCAATCACAATGGCCATGTGATTCCGGTTTTCGCGAAACTCTCGCAACAGAACGTTGAGCCGTTTGCTCTCGGGGACAACACGGGTGGGCCGTAAAAGTGACTCGAGTCGAAATTTTTCGTGATTGTTATCAAGTATTAGTGGCAGTAAGTCTTTTACCAGCAAAATTCCCAGCACGTCATCGGCATTCTCGCCAATGACGGGATATCGCGAGTGTGCCGAGCGAATGACCTCCGGGAGAATTTCATCCAGCGTCCAGTCGTTTTTGATAACAACCATTTGCGAGCGGGGAATCATGATCTCCCGGGTTTGCATGTCGGCGACCTGCAGGGCGCCCTCTATGATGCTTTTCGCGTCGTTATCGATGACCTCATTGTCTGCTGCGACAGACAGGACCTCTTCAAGGTCCCGGCGGGTTCTCGGTTCCGAGGAAAAGAGATGGGCAATTTTGTCTCGCCAGCTTTTTTCGCCCGAATCGTTGTCGGAACGGTCATCGTTCATGTTGCAAATTTCTCCTGGCGTAGCGGGTGCGCGCCGTAGGGGCAGGGAAAGTGAAGCGAAGCCAGAATAGCCGTTTCCATACTCTCCATAATCTGGGCATCTTCATCTTCGATGTGGTCGTATCCCAGTAAATGCAGCGTGCCGTGAACCGTCATGTGAGCCCAATGAGCCTGGACAGGCTTGCCCTGATCGGCGGCTTCTTGGCGCACTATGGGAGTGCAAATAACAATATCGCCCAGTAATGGCAATCCGAGATCCTCGGGTAGGCCAGCGGGGAACGACAATACGTTGGTAGGCCCGGTTTTGCCGCGATAGTCGTGGTTTAGCCGGCTCATTTCTTCAATGCCGACCAGGCGAACACTGACTTCAGTATCGAGCTTGCGGTCGGTGAGTGCAGCATGTATCCAGCTTCTTATGTCGCTTTCTCCGGGTGCAGGCTCATTGCTCGCACCGGAGATATCAACTTGTAGGTTCATTGTCGGCTCTTGTCCAGCTGTGCAGGCTGATCTTCGTGCAGGTCATAAGCGGCGACAATGCGCTGTACCAATGGGTGTCGGACAACGTCTTTGTTGGCAAAGTAGGTAAAACCCAGTCCATCCACATCGCCAAGAATATTACTCACGTGTGTCAGTCCCGAGGGGGCACCCCGGGGTAGGTCAATTTGGGTAACATCACCAGTGACTACGGCGGTTGAGCCAAAACCTATTCGGGTAAGAAACATTTTCATTTGTTCCCGGGTTGTGTTTTGCGCCTCGTCGAGAATGATGAAAGAGTTGTTCAGGGTGCGCCCGCGCATGAAGGCCAGCGGGGCAACCTCAATAATATTACGCTCGATATATTTGCTGACGGTTTCGAAACCCAGCATTTCATAAAGCGCGTCATACAGTGGTCTTAGATAGGGGTCGATTTTCTGGCTTAGGTCGCCGGGTAGAAATCCGAGTTTTTCGCCAGCCTCTACTGCTGGGCGAACCAGAAGTATTCGCCTGACGCGTTCCTCCAGCAGCGCCTCTACAGCGCAGGCCACCGCCAGATACGTTTTGCCGGTACCGGCCGGTCCAACACCAAAGCAGATGTCGGAGTGGCTAATCATGCGAACGTAGGCTTGCTGGTTTTTGCCTCTGGGTTTGATGGTCCCACGCTTGGTGCGAATCACCTGGATGGTTTCTACCGCACCGTTATCAGAATTCTCAGCCAGATGGTCCAGGCCAGCATGCTGGAGCTGCAGGTGTAGTGATTCCGGGGTAAGTGGCACGCCCTGGCAGATTTCAGCATACAGGTGGATCAGAAGTTGACGGCCCGCGGCAACATTTATCGCCGCACCGCTGAGCTGCACCTGATTGCCCCGGGCGCTGATGTGAATACCCAGGCGCTGTTCGATCTGGCGCAAATGGTTATCCAGCTGGCCGCACAGTATGGCCAAGTGACGCGCATCGTTGGGTTCAAGGGTGAGGTTTTGCTGTTTTGACTGTGGACTTTCAGATTCGCTGTTCAATGTGCTCTTGGCCGTTGTGGGCTACCGTAAAATATAAAGGATATACCGGAATTCGATACAGTCAACTATCGATTAATAGCTCGCGGTAGCCCGCGTAGGGAATTGGGCAACGCCTCGAAAATATCGACCTCAACAAAATCACCTATCAGTGACTGGTCAGTGGCTGAAAAATTGACCACCCGGTTGTTTTCGGTGCGCCCCTGGAGCTGGCCAGGGTCTTTTTTGGAAACGCCGGTCACCAGGATTTTTTGTGTGCTGCCGACCATTCTGCGGCTAATTTGCTGAGCCTGCTGAATGATTCTGTCCTGGAGTATTTTCAGGCGTATTTTCTTTGTTTCTTCGTCGGTATTGTCGGCCAATTCCGCCGCGGGGGTGCCGGGGCGTGCGCTGTAGACAAAGCTGAAGGAGCTGTCGAACTCTATCTCTTCGATAAGCTTCATGGTCGCTGCAAAATCGGCCTCGGTTTCCCCGGGAAAGCCGATAATAAAGTCTGACGAAATACTGATGTCTGGGCGAATTTTACGCAGGCGACGAATTTTCGATTTGTATTCCAGCGCTGTGTGGCCGCGTTTCATGGCCATAAGTATGCGGTCTGAGCCACTTTGCACGGGCAGGTGTAAGTGGTTTACCAGCTCGGGAATTTCACCATAGGCGTCAATGAGTGCGTCGGAGAATTCCACCGGATGGGAGGTGGTGTAGCGAATGCGCTCGATACCCGGGATGCGGGCCACATAAGCGAGCAGTTCCGCAAAATCGACGATTTCATTGAGGTGGTTTGGGCCGCGATAGGCGTTGACATTTTGTCCCAGCAAATTGACTTCACGAACGCCGTTCTTGGCCAGGTGGGCCACTTCGGCAATAACGTCGTCTACGGGGCGCGAAACTTCTTCGCCCCGTGTGTAGGGTACAACACAGAAGGTACAGTACTTGCTGCAACCTTCCATGATTGAGACAAAAGCTGACGGCCCTTCAGCTTTGGGCTCGGGCAGTTTGTCGAACTTTTCGATCTCTGGAAAGCTGACATCGACTATAAGCGTGCCGCCTGGGCCGCGTTTATCAATCATTTCAGGTAATCGGTGCAGTGTCTGGGGGCCGAAAACGAGATCTACATAGGGTGCACGCTTACCGATGGCAGCACCTTCCTGGCTGGCGACACAACCGCCTACGCCAATAATAAGATCCGGGTTTTTTTGTTTAAGGTGCTTCCATCGCCCGAGCTGGTGAAATACTTTTTCCTGGGCCTTTTCCCTTATAGAACAAGTATTTAGTAGTAGTACGTCGGCTTCTTCGGGGTTGTCTGTGGGTACCATATCATGGCTTTCTTGCAGCATGTCGCGCATACGGGATGAATCGTATTCATTCATCTGGCAGCCATGGGTTTTGACGTATAACTTTTTGCTCACTGGTTCTCTCAAACGATTGCCGGGGTTTACTACCCAAAGGGGGCAGCGGATTATACAGATTTGCCATCGTTATACCTAGACTTTATGCGGTATACAGGATGGAATTCTGTCCAGATGGTGGTAATATTGCCGCCCCCTGAAATCAGGTGGTCGCAGACAATTCCACTCCCGCGCTTAGCGCATGAGGCAGCAATGGCAAACCAACCCGTCTACAAGGTTATCTTCCACAATAACAACCAGGTGTTCGAAGTATTCGCCCGGCAGATTTATCAGAGTGATATGTGGGGTTTTATTGAGGTCGAAGAGTTTGTTTTTGGCGAGCGCTCGAAAATTCTTGTGGACCCCAGTGAAGAAAAGCTAAAAAGCGAGTTTAGTGGTGTAAAGCGTAGCTATATTCCGCTGCAGGCAATTATTCGTATTGACGAGGTTGATAAGGAAGGCACCGGGAAAATCTCAGAGGTGGCTTCTGGTGATGGCAATGTGGCGAGTTTCCCCTTTGCTGGTATGCAGCCTGGCCAGTCCGGAGGCGACGAGTAATATTTCCCGGGGCTGTTTCCCGCCCAGGTTTTATAACCTTGTTTAGTCCTACCGCCTACAGTTGAAAATTGCTTGCGTGGCCTCATATCTTAAGGCTGTAAACGATTTTTAAAGGAAGGTAGGGAAAATCATGACGGACAGTGAGCATACGATTGAGCCTGAACTGGTGGAGTCGCGCGGTGGACCCCAGGCCCCAGCGGTCGCCGATGATGTACTTCCCGATACGCTCTATATCATGCCGATTCCCCATCGGCCGTTTTTTCCCGGGCAAGTTCAACCCGTTGCCATTAACCCCCAGGAGTGGGGCGAAACTTTAAAGGCCGTTGGTGAAGCGGGCCGTTCCCTGGTGGGTTTGAGTTTTGTAGAGCGCCCGGCCGATAGCGGTGGTGCCGCGGATCGTATCGCCTTGGACAAGTTTCCCAAGATAGGCTGCGTTGTGCGTTTGCATAAACCACCGGAGGGTGGTGGCGACAACGGTGGACAGTTTTTGGCTCAGGGTATAAAACGCTTTCGCGTGGTGCGCTGGTTAAATGACAAACCTCCCTATCTGGCGCAGGTGGAATACCCGCGCAGCCAAGATGATAGAGACAGCGATGAAATCAAAGCCTATGCCATGGCTTTAATCAAGGAAATCAAGGAGTTATTGCCACTTAATCCGCTCTACAGCGAGGAGTTAAAACAATACCTGGCCAACTTTAGTCCCAATCAGCCAAGTTTGCTGGCCGACTTTTCCGCGGCGTTAACCACCGCCAAAGGCGAACAGCTGCAGGAAATTCTCGATACTCTACCCCTGCGATCGCGCATGGAGAAAGTGCTTATATTGCTGCGCAAAGAGCGGGAAGTCGCTGAGTTGCAAGGAGAAATTACCAGTCAGGTTAACGAGAAAGTGTCTGACCAGCAGCGTGAGTTTTTTCTTAAAGAACAATTAAAAATAATCCAGAAAGAGCTGGGTATCTCCAAGGACGATCGTACGTCCGACGTTGAGATGTTTGAAACTAGAATTGCCGATCTCGAGCTGCCCGAGGCCGCGGCCAAGCGAATACACGAAGAACTGGAGAAATTGTCGATTCTGGAAAAGGGATCGCCGGAGTATGGTGTCACTCGAAACTACCTCGATTGGGCAACCTCCGTGCCTTGGGGTGTTGAATCTCAGGACAACCTTGAGCTTGGCCACGCGCGCACGGTGCTCAACGAACATCACGACGGTTTGGACGATGTGAAAGAGCGCATTCTGGAGTTTCTGGCGGTAGGATCTTTCAAGGGTGAAATCGCCGGTTCAATCTTGCTATTGGTGGGTCCACCCGGCGTGGGTAAAACCAGTATTGGCCGGTCGGTGGCTGATGCCCTGGGGCGCAAATTTTATCGCTTCAGCCTCGGCGGTATGCGCGATGAAGCAGAAATAAAAGGCCATCGGCGCACCTATGTCGGTGCGATGCCGGGTAAGTTGGTGCAGGCGCTTAAAGAAATGCAGGTTTCTAACCCGGTTATTATGCTCGATGAGATCGATAAGATTGGTGCCTCCTACCAGGGTGATCCAGCGTCGGCATTGTTGGAGGCGCTTGACCCCGAGCAGAATTCCGAGTTTCTCGATCACTATCTGGATTTGCGGCTGGATTTATCAAAGGTGTTATTCATCTGCACTGCCAATCAATTAGATACCATTCCTGGCCCGCTGCTGGACCGGATGGAGACTCTGCGTCTGTCGGGATATATCGCCGAGGAAAAACTCGCGATCGCAAAAAACCATCTGTGGCCAAAACAGCTTGTTCGCCACGGTCTTGCGGATGACCAGCTTAAAGTGAATGATGCCGGACTGAAGTATGTGATTGACTCCTATTGCCGGGAGGCCGGTGTGCGTACTTTGGAGAAACAACTGGCCCGAATTATGCGCAAGTCGATTGTGAAAATTCTTGATGGCAACGAGGAAAAACTTCGTGTTGGCAAAAAGGATATTGAGGATCTGCTGGGCAAGCCGCCGTTTCAGCCTGATAAGCCGCTCAGGGGACTGGGAGTGGCTACGGGTCTCGCCTGGACCACAATGGGCGGTGCCACACTGGCGATTGAGTCTTCCCAGGTGCACACGCTCAATCGAGGTTTCAAGATGACGGGTCGTCTGGGTGAAACCATGAAGGAGTCGGGTGAAATCGCCTACAGTTATGTGATTTCTCACCTTAAGGACTACGGCTGTGATCGGGATTTCTTTGATATGAGTATGGTGCACCTGCATGTGCCCGAGGGCGCTACACCCAAGGATGGGCCCAGCGCTGGAATTACCATGGCCACCGCCCTGGTTTCCCTGGCGAAAAAGGAACGCATTAAAAGGCCTCTTGCCATGACCGGCGAATTAACCCTTACCGGGCAGGTTTTGCCCGTGGGGGGTATTCGCGAAAAAGTGATTGCCGCGCGGCGCAGCAAAATTATGGAATTGATTCTGCCCCAGGCAAATAAACGCGACTTTGATGAGCTTCCGGATTATCTACGCGATGGCATCAATGTGCACTTTGCGCGCAATTACCGCGATGTTTTTGAGTTTGTCTTTCATGAGCATCGGGATGAAAAATCTCTCCACTGACAAAGCGCCAGTTGTAAGCGGCTAAGTTTACTTTAATGACGCTTGCTGAAGCCAAATGCGATTTCTTTCTCCGCAGCTTCCGTCTGTCTTGACCCCCTTCAGTTGGAACCCCACGCCCTCAGGGAGTCAAGACAGACGGAAGCTGCTGGCTTCTGCGGTAGTCCCGAACCCGCAAGGATTGGCACGTTGCTAGCGGTCCCTGTATCTCGACACCCCCGCAGGGCGTGGGGTTCCAACTGAAGGGGGTGTCGAGATGCAGGGAGCGCGGGACAATCGTCCGGAACTAAAGTAAATGCCAGTCGAGTTAATCCAGCTTCAGGATGCCAGGCGCTCTTGCGGTAATGACAGCGCGCCTGGGTGCCGGATAACCTTCGATGGTGCGGCTGCTATCTTCTGGTCTGAGAAAATTTGCCAGCGAGTGATAACGCATCCACTCCGTTGAGCGTTGCTCGTCTACTGTGGTGGAAGTGACGTCAATAACGCGCGGCGCTTCAAAGCCCAGCTTAATCATCCAGCTCATTAAGGTATCGCAACTGGGCAAAAACCACACATTGCCCATGCGGGCGTAGCGGCCCTCGGGCACCAGCGTATCACCCATTTCACCTTCTATAATGAGCGTTTCCAGAACTAGCTGGCCGCCGGGTTTCAGGCAGTCTTTTAATTCTTGTAAATGGTCCATAGGCGAACGACGGTGGTAGAGGATGCCCATTGAAAAGACCGTGTCAAAGGCCTTTAGTTTTTTGGGTACGTGCTGAATGCCTACCGGTAGTACCCAGACATGATCGCGTTGCAGGTATTTTTGCAGCGCCCAAAATTGCATGACAAAAAGGGGTGTTGGATCTATACCGATAACTTCTGAGGCGCCATCGCCAAGCATTCTCCAGCAGTGATAACCGCTGCCGCAACCGACGTCCAGAACTCGCTTGCCCACCAATGGGTCGATTTGTTGCTGCAGCCTTTCCCACTTCCAGTCAGATCGCCACTCGGTATCGATATGCACGCCAAACAATTCGAAGGGCCCCTTGCGCCAGGGATGTAAGCCCATAAGTGCTTTGCGCAGTTGCGCCTTTTTTTCCGGTTCAAGTGGGGGTTGGCAGTTGGCGCCGACTTTGGTGGAGTTCAGTTGAATGGTATCGGCAACCAGATCCGGTAGTTCCGCCATGGATTCCTGCCAGCCGGCAAGATCGCCATAACGTTCATGTGATAGCCCCACTGCAATTTGTTCTTCAAGCACTTCAGACCAGCGCGAGAGTGGGCCTTCTTGCCAGCGGCGGATTAGGGGTTGGTAATCAATCATTTCAGGGCTACAAGCGAGGCGAAATTAAAACACTGAAACCAGACATCACAGCTGCCGAATCCCGCGTCTGCAATCCGTTGTTTATGCTGTTTTAGTGTTTCCGGACGCAGTACGTCTTCAATGGCATCGCGTTTTTGGGCAATCTCCAGATCGCTGTATCCGTTGGCACGTTTAAACTCGTGATGCAGGTCGATATTTAGTGTATTCAAATGCGGGTCTTCAAAGGTCACTTTTTCAGAGAGCACCATAATACCTCCCGGACGCAAGCCTTGGTAGATATTTTGGATTACTGTGTCGCGTTGTTCCAGGTCGATGAACTGTAATGTGAAGTTGAGCACAACCACGGACGCATTGTTGATAACTGTATTTTGCAGATTGTCGTGATTCAGTATTACTGGCACTTCATGGCTGTCGGTATCGATGACGCTTTTGCAGCGCTCCAGCATATCCAGCGAATTGTCCACGCCGATTATCTGACAGTCCCGATGCTGGATATTTTGCCGCATGGAGAGTGTGGAGGCGCCCAATGAACACCCCAGGTCATAAATATTGCTGCCGGATTGCGCGTAGCGGCCCGCCATTAGCCCTGTCATGGCAATGATCGTGGTGTAGCCTGGTACCGAGCGCTTGATCATGTCAGGGAAAACTCTGGCCACATTGTGGTCAAAGGTGAACAAGCCGGGTTGGGACAGAGCTGTTGCGTATATGTTGTCTAAGTTGTCGCTCACGGTGGAATTGAGGGCTCTTGGTATGTAATCGGTTACTTTAGCAGCGAAGCCACACATTCTAGCATGAAATATTAAACCAACGGCTTTAGGTTTCGCTGTATTCCTTGGCCTATTCTCGCCACAATGAATGAACATCAAGCACCCAAGGAACCATTATGGAGGCCATATTGCCTGCCTTTCAGCCCGCCTTTCGACCAGAACTTCAGCCGCCAAAATTGAGTCATAGCGTGCTGGAATTGAGCCGGGTGGTATTGGAGATCGGCAGCGCTGTGTTGTTGGCGCCATTGTTAAAACGGCTGCCAATGGGCGATGGCCACAGCATCATGACTATTCCGGGCTTTATGGGGGCAGATGGATCTACCTCGCAGCTGCGAAAGTTTCTCAATCACCGCGGATATAAGGCTGTTCCCTGGGGTTTGGGGCGTAATAATTCCGAGACCCGCCCTGACAGTCTCGATGACTTTCTGGCTCATCGGGAGCATGTTGAAGATCAGATCGCCGAACGGGTAGAAAAAGAATTTATTGAAAGTGGACGTAAAGTAACCTTGATTGGGTGGAGCCTTGGCGGTTTGTATTCCGTTGCACTGGCGCACCGTTTTCCACAATGGATTCGGCAGGTGATTACCCTGGGAACGCCCTACGGTGATCCGCGCGGCACAGCGCTTTACAATGTCATGGGTAGAATTTACGACAACCAGGTAGACGTGGACGAGGAAGCTCTGGCCCGCTGGACAGCCCACACCTATCGCGGCGGGGAACTCAAAGTTCCCATTCTTGCGCTATACAGCGAATCTGACGGTATAGTGGGGAAGGGTATTGCCCGGTGTGAAGGCGATTCAAAGTATGTGACAAACGTGGCAGTGATTGCCAGCCACGTCGGCTTTCCTTTTAATCCTTTGGTATTTGCAGTGATTGCCAATCATATGGTTAAACCGGAAGAGCGCTGGTCAATCTGCAGCAGCAAACGATTGCGGCCACTGGTCCGCGGGGTCGCATAATTTAGTACCGGATGTGGGTGTACGGGAAGGTCTGTCCTGTTCAGCATTCAAGCTCAGCGCAAGCTGAGCTTAATTTGCGCTACGTATTAGCTGCTGGTCTTCTGCGCTCGTGTCACCGGCTACTCTGGCTCGCTGTTTGAAGTGAGCGAAGTGAGTGGGACATTCTGACTGAGTGTCTGAATTGGTGGCATTATCATGGGCGAATTTGATGCTGCGGAGAAACTCCACAAAACTCGCCTTGCCTTCGTCACGTGTTTTCATCGTATTTAAAACCCAAAAAATTGCACCTACAGATATAGTCTAGTCTTTGTGCGTATTGTTGTGATGTAAAAAATACCTCCCAAATCTGTGAATAATGTCGCAGGGAGCTCAGGTATACTGCAGCCGCTTACTCTTGCTGGCCCTGGAACCTGTCGATGAAACCACAAAATTACCCCGTTGAACCGGCTCACCTATGGGAGCACTTTTATCAGATCAGCCAGATCCCCAGGCCATCAAAAGAAGAGGTGGCGGTACGGCAGTACGTAATAGATCAGGCCGAGGCACTCGACCACCGCTGGAAAATGGATGCAGCGGGTAATCTGGTGGTCTATGTTGCCGCTTCAGTAGGCATGTCAGAACACGGAACTGTCACCATTCAAAACCATCTCGATATGGTCACTGTTAAAACCCACGATCGCGATCATAATTTTCATACCGATCCATTGTCGCTGGCAGTGAGGGACGGCTGGCTAATGGCTGACCGCACCACCCTGGGCGCTGACAATGGTGTTGGTTGTGCCGCAGCGCTGGCACTGATGACAGACCCGGAAGTTGTGCGTCCACCGCTGGAACTGCTTTTCACAGTGGATGAGGAAACAGGGCTTGGTGGCGCTCTGAACCTCGATGCGTCGTTGTTAAGTGGCAGCCGAATGCTCAATCTCGATACCGAGGAATGGAACGAGTTATACATTGGTTGTACCGGTGGTGGCGGATGGGAATTTACCCGCTCACTGGCTTTGCAGCCAGTTACAGAAAATAGCCAGGGCTGGAAAATCTCACTCAAGGGGCTGGCGGGTGGTCACTCGGGTATTCAGATACATCAGCAATTGGGCAATGCCATAAAGATACTGGGTCAGGCTTTGAGCGCGATTCCCGGCGTACAATTATCCAGCGTTGAGTCGGGTGTGGCGCACAATGTGATTCCTCGAGAGGGTGAGGTGGTATTTGCCTGTCCCGCAGGGCGTGAATCCGCCGTTCTGGAGATGTTGACCCGACTTCGAATCCAGTCCCTGTCTTATTTGCAGGAAGATGACAACGCACTGGAGTTTATATTGGAACCGGCGACTGTAGAAGATGTGTTGTCACAGCACCTCAGTGCTCAGAT
>JBALVT010000065.1:0-20438 GCA_036961345.1 Halioglobus sp. | reverse complement strand
CACATCTTCTGGGGTAGCGCGTTCGTTATTGGCACCCCGATCTCCCATCACATAGGTTCTGATCGCGCAGTGCGGCACCTGTGCCGCAACATTAACGGCGCGCGGCATTTCATCTAAAGCATCAAGATACTCTGGGAAACTTTCCCAATTCCACTTTATGCCCTCTGCCAAGGCTGTGCCTGGAATATCTTCAACATCTTCCACAACTTCAATAAGCTGCTGATGGGCCTCGTCATTAGGTTTACAAGGTGCAAAACCAATACCGCAATTACCCATCACTAACGTTGTAATTCCATGATGATTTGCGGGACTGCAATACGGGTCCCAGGTTGCCTGACCGTCCATATGGGAGTGAGTATCAACCCATCCTGGAGAGACAATTGCGCCAGCGGCATCAATGGTCTCCTTCGCGTTTCCAGCAATCGCTTCGCCCTGACCAGTATTCGCCACTTTGGCGATATGGCCATCATTAATGGCAATGTCACCATGAAAAGAAGTATTTCCGGTGCCGTCAACAATTTGGCCATTCCTAATTACTAAATCGTACATGGGATCATCTGCTCCTGCCGTTTCAGGCCTAAGGTCCGCTCTTGGTAAATGCTAGATGATAACCGTATCATCAGGACCGTACAGAATCATAGTCGGCAGATAGACTGTTTGCAAAACGAGTGGTGGTTAGTACAAAAAAACAGTAGGCGCCGATGGGATGCGCCAGGCCGATACCCGAGCCACTGGGGCTGACCGACAGTGGATCGAGGCCGAGTTTGCGTTAAAAAACCATTTCAGGCACTTCATCCGGAATAAGTAATTCCCCTTCCGTTAGATTGATAATGTCTTCAACGCTCACACCCGGAGCCCTCTCTCGCAAAATGAATTTGCCATCCTCAATATCCAGTAACGCCAGGTCTGTCAGCACGCGCTTAATGCAGCCCTTGCCGGTGAGCGGCAAGGTGCATTGCGCCAGAAGCTTGGACTGCCCAGATTTGGAAGCATGTGTCATGGTGACAATAATATTGTCGGCGCCGGCCACCAGATCCATCGCCCCTCCCATTCCCTTAATGAGCTTCCCCGGAATCATGTACGAGGCGATATTGCCCTGGCTATCCACTTCAAAGGCGCCCAGCACCGTCAGATCTACATGACCGCCACGAATCATTGCGAAGGACTCTGCCGACGAGAATAAAGACGCGCCGTCGACCATCGTCACAGTCTGTTTGCCCGCATTGATCAGATCTGCATCCACCTCTTCATCCAGTGGAAATTGGCCCATGCCGAGCAGACCATTTTCTGATTGCAGCATCACCTGCATATCGTCGGGGATGTAGTTGGCGGCCAGCGTGGGAATACCGATCCCGAGATTGACGTAGTAGCCGTCCTGAAATTCCTGGGCAACGCGTTGAGCCAGTTGTTCGCGAGTCAAAGCCATGTCAAATCCTCTCTATGCGCTGCGCACGGTGCGCTGTTCGATGGTTTTCTCAAAAGTGCCCTTTATGAGGCGGTTAACATATATGCCCGGCAGATGGATTTCATCTGGGTCGAGCTGCCCTACCTCGACGATTTCCTCCACCTCAACGACGGCGATCTTACCCGCGGTGATCGCCATTGGGTTGAAGTTGCGTGCCGTCTTGCGGAACATCAAATTGCCGTAGCGGTCACCCTTCCAGGCTTTGGCGATGGCAAAGTCGCCACAAAGAGCTTCCTCGAGAATATAGTGCCTGCCATTAAACTCGCGCTCCTCCTTGCCCTCGCCCACCGGCGTGCCGTAGCCCGTTGCCGTATAGAAAGCGGGAATGCCGGCGCCACCGGCGCGCATTTTCTCAGCCAGCGTGCCCTGCGGCGTGAGTTCCACCTCCAGTTCACCGCTCATCATCTGCGCTTCGAACAATGCATTTTCTCCCACATAGGAAGCGATCATCTTTTTGATCTGTTTGTCTTCGAGCAGCAAGCCCAATCCTGCACCATCTACACCTGCATTATTGGAAGCAACGGTTAGGCCTTTTGTGCCTCTGCGTTTAATCTCCTTGATCAGATTCTCTGGTATTCCACAAAGACCGAATCCCCCGGCGATGACTGTCATATTGTCTTCAAGGCCGGCCAGAGCCTCCTCGTAACTGCTAACCACTTTGTCAAATCCGGACACAGAGTTCTCCTGATATTTATACTGGTATTGGCTAAGAATTGTGCAGAGTGCAAGAATTGATTACATTTATCAAACTGTACTCCTTAATCAATTAGTAAATTGGGTGTCATCACGAGGCAACAACAGGTGTTATCAGTGGCCGCGCAAGCTATGGAGACACTGATTAACGCCCAGCAACCTCCAACACCATGAACGCATTACCCCCCAACTGGCCAAGCGTGCCGTATCCGACGTTAACAAATAGCTGCCCCGCATCAAGATATACGCCGCCCAGGTCTATAGCGCCACCCGAAGCTTTTTTGGCATTGACTGCCGCGAATTCGCCACGCGCATCAAAATCCCAAATATGGGCACCGCTGTGCGCATCAAAAACGCGGATGTATCCGTCCAAGGACGGCGCAAAGACCAGATTTTCGGTGATCGTGATGGCCGCCGATAAACCGCGGTAACAGCCATCGATGGCTGCTCCGTCGGCATCGGTGCAACTACCTGGTGCCGGCGTTGACCACAAACTCTTGCCGCTGGCGATATCAAAAGCATGCAGCGAAGGGTTTGGCTCGCCCACGGGGTTTTCCCCCAGCATATCGACAGGCCTATCACTGATTGGCACATAGAGCACACCTTTGGCTTCATCCACGCCCATACTAAAATGGATGCCGCCAAGTTTACCGCCCGTGCCCGGCTTTTGTTGCCATATCAGTTTGCCACCGCGATCCGGATCCAGGGCATAAACCGAACCGCTTTTCTGCCCAGCCAAAATCATATCCTGCCCATCTATGGTGACCAAAATGGGTGGCGCGCCAAAATCGAGATCCACGCCACGTTCATTGGGACAGTTGGAACTCAAGGGCGACTCACAGGCAACATTCCATGCATCAGATGCCAGAAATTGTTGGTGCCAAAGCATTTCACCGGTGGTCAAATCAAGCGCCACAATGGCGTCGCTGGTATCGGTGCTTGGTGAAGAGTAATTTTCCCCCGTTCCGACGTACAAGCGATTACGCTTGGCATCTAGTGTCGGCTGCGACCAAACCGGTGCGCCGGATGGGCCGTAGAGATCACCCCAAATCAGGTTTTCTTTTACCAGGCGCGGTTCTTCTTTAACCATATAGCTGCGCCACAAAAGCTCACCACTGGCCGGGTCTAACGCAATCACCGAGCTTCTAAAATTGCAGCAGCTATAAAAAGGGTTTACCGCCCACGCGGCCTCCCAGGATGACACAGGTTGAAAAATAACCCCGTTATGATCAATGGATGAGCCCGACACCATGGTTTTGGAGTGTTCATCAGCCCGCATGCGCCAAAGCTGCTGACCAGTACGCGGGTCTATGCCAAACACTTCACCATTGGCTGTTCCGAATGTAAGTAGGTTGCGCTGCTTGCCATTGGTTTGGTAGTTCATAAAACGCAGTGCGGTGCGCACGGTACTGTCGGCATCAAAGCGCCATTTCTCACAGCCAGTATGCCGGTCCAGGGCGTATACAATACCTGGCTCGTCGCCAATAAAGACGGTATCGGCTGTTATAAAGGGCTGTGTATGCGGGGATTCGGTATCCGGTAGGGCGAACACCCACTTAACCTGCAGTCGCGTCAGACTATCTTTGGCAATGCCAGCGTCGGACTCAGCAATAAACCGGTGATTTTTGTTGTTGATACCCCAACCATTAATCTTCGCTTCTAAATCAATTACTGCGGCAACTTCTGGCGAGCAATCGTTCGCCTGCACGCTGCCACAGAGCGTATAGTATGAGATGGCAACAGCGAATATTTTGGTAAAAATTGAACGCATTAAGTACGAGCCCTCTTCGGTAGTTCGGCCTGATCAGGTCCATCAGTGCGTGACGGTGAACCGTTCTCTCAGTAAATTTTTCTGCACCTTGCCCATTGCATTACGCGGCAGGGCGTCAATAAAATATACCTGCTTGGGCACCTTAAAGTTAGCCAGCTGAGTCTTACAGTGCGCGATAATTTCCTCGGCGCCTGGCACAGCACCGTCACCTATAATCACTGCAACAACTGCCTCGCCAAAATCAGCATGGGGAACCCCGATGACGGCCGATTCGTTAACACCGGCCATATCATCTATCACTACTTCAACCTCTTTTGGGTAGACATTCAGCCCACCGCATATCACCAGATCTTTCGTGCGACCGACGATGGAGACATAGCCGTCCGCGCTGATAGTGGCCTTATCACCGGTATTGAAAAAACCGTCGGCAGTAAAATCCTCTGCTGTTTTTTCTGGCATGCGCCAATAACCGGAGAAAACATTGGGGCCTTTTACTTGCAGATCGCCTACTTCGCCGTTTGTCTGCGTATTGGAAATCGGTACGCCTGAATCATCGACGATACGCAGTGTAACACCAGGCAGCGCGGGGCCAACGGTACCAGCGCGACGCTCCCCGTGAAGCGGGTTAGAGGTGTTCATATTGGTCTCGGACATGCCATACCGCTCGAGGATAGTGTGCCCACAGCGCGCCTCAAACTCCACAAACGTTTCTGCCAACAAGGGCGCCGAGCCCGAAATGAACAAACGCATATTCGCACTACACAGCGCCCCAAAATCCGGATTATTCAATAGCCGCGTATAGTACGTTGGAACGCCCATCATCACCGTGCAATCCGGCATTGCAGCAACGGCCGCTTTATCGTTATAAGCACTGTGCCACACCATGCTCGCGCCACTCAGCAGCACACAGCTTACAGCCACAAATAGTCCGTGCACGTGATAGATCGGCAACATGTGCAACAGACAGTCAGTAGCAGAGAACCCCCACGCTGCAACCAGCGTTTCACCGTTTAGGCGCAGATTCTCGTGGCTCAACATAATACCTTTGGGCCTGCCGGTGGTGCCCGATGAATAAAGCAATGCCGCCATGTCAGCGCCATCGCATTGAGCAATGTCGGCCTTACTACTTGCACCTGCAGCCCCTGCCATCAAGCTGCCGCTACCGTCTGCATCGAGAGTGAGCAGTGCTTTCACGGCGGGGGCTTTTTCAGAGCCGGCACGCAGCACAGACTCGATCGTGCCGAGCGCGTCACTGCCACAGATCACGATGGTCGGCTCGGCATTACCCAGGAAGTAGGCCAGCTCCGCCGCCGTGTAGGCCGTATTTAGCGGGTGGTAGACCAGACCCGCGCGCAAAACGGCCAAATAGAGAAATAGGTTTTCCACCGATTTTTCCACCTGCACCGTAACCCTGTCTCCTCGGGTGGCGCCAAGTTGCAACAGACTGTTAGCTATGCGGGCAGAAACCTCCTCCGCTTCGGCGTATGTGACGCTGCGCCTGTCCGCAGTCCGCAATAATCTGGCATCGAGGCCAACTGGGAAATTCTTTTGGAAATGCGCGTAGAGATTCGCGTTGTCGTTCATGTCTGCTTTTCCTGCTTTTTATACAACGGCAACCGCTAGGTTAAGTTGCAACGCTATAAGCTTGCAAGACACCCATCACTAGAGGCAAAAGAATGCTTGCCTTTCTGAACCAATCGGTACAGTATTGCGGCTCTTTCCAAATTGGGCCCAAACATGGCCAGATCACTCGAATTTGATCGAACGAAAACCCTGGAAGCAGCCATGAAGCTGTTTTGGGCCCGCGGGTATACGGCGACCTCACTACCTGATCTGCTAGAAACAATGGGCATAGCACGGTCCAGCTTTTACGCCAGCTTCGGCACCAAGCGAAAACTATTCACGGAATGCCTGGAGCTATTTGGTGATCGCACCCTTGATATCGTTCAAGAGGACGCCAAAAGACTGGCTCCAGCTAAGCTGCCACGCGCTTTTTTCGAGTCTACCGTATTGGATGTATCACAACGCCGGGTAAAACATGGCTGCATGTTGGTAAATACCGTGCTGGAACTGGCCGATGTAGACCCACAACTCAATCAGCTGGCAGCGCAAAAGCTCAGCTCCATTGAAAACGCCTTTGCGCAGGCCTTCTCGCAGGCGCAACGCAGCGGCGAGCTCAACACCGCGCGCAGCCCGGAAGAACTCGCCAGCCTGGTAATGACGATTAACTTTGGTCTTCGTGTACAAAGTCGTCAGAACCTGTCCCAAAAAGCACTCAAACCCATCGTCGAAAATAGCCTGTCCATGCTCGGACTGGCCGCCTGATCCTATTCCCATATGACCCAAAAGGAGCTCTTATCATGATGTCTGAAACCATGCCCTATGAGAAAAAATACGCCGCGGTAAATGGCAAACAAATCGCCTACGTTGAAGAAGGCAGCGGCGACCCCATAGTATTGCTCCACGGCAACCCCACCTCCTCCTTTTTGTGGCGCAATGTAATCCCTGAGCTTGTGAATTCTGGCCGGGTAATCGTTCCCGACCTGATCGGCCAGGGCGATTCGGAAAAGCTTCCCGCCAGCGAGGGTGCCGAGCGGTATTCGCTGGAAGTAGCCTACAGCTACGTGGAGGGCTTGCTGGAAACCATTGGCGCCAACAACAATGTCACCCTGGTTATTCATGACTGGGGCAGCGGCATCGGTTTTCTTTGGGCCATGCGCCACACTGCAGCACTCAAGGGCGTAGCTTACATGGAGGGCATTGTTAAACCCGTGAGCTGGGCCGATTGGCCCGAGGGCGCAGTGGGTATCTTCAAAGGCTTCCGTTCCGACAAAGGCGAAGATTTGATCCTCAACCGCAATATGTTCATTGAGGGCGTACTGCCCACATCAATCATCCGCACGCTTAGCGAAACCGAGATGGACGCCTATCGCGCGCCGCACCTCGAATCTGATGATCGCCAGCCTCTGCTGAACTGGCCACGACAAATCCCCATCGAGGGCGAACCCGAAGATGTTGTCGCCCTCGTAAACGAATACGGCGCATTCATGGCCGGCAGCAATGTACCCAAGTTGTTTATCAATGCAGACCCAGGTTCTATTCTGGTTGGACCACAACGCGAATTTTGTCGCAGTTGGCCGAACCAGCAGGAAGTCACCGTCAAAGGGCTGCACTTTATTCAAGAAGACTCACCCGTTGAAATCGGCCAAGCCGTGGCCAATTGGCTGAAAACCATCTAACCCAATCTCTTTACACACAACGAAAAGGAATAAAAAAATGTCTGACATACCGGTTTATATCGTCGCCAACCTTGTCCCGATCGAGGGTCACGAAGGATACAGGACTTATGAAAAAGGATTTTTCCCTATATTGAAGAAACATGGTGGATCCTTTATCACCTTTGACGATAATATTAAACATCTGGAAGGCTCCGAGCCGCGGCCAGGTAGAATGATAATATTCCAATTCCCCTCCGAGGCCGCCGCCGAGACCTGGTTCAACGACCCGGAATATCAAGCACTGTCAGAGCACCGCAGGGCTGGGGCAGAGCTAAAATCATTGACGATGGTGCACGGTTTGCCACCGCGGAACTAGCGGCTGCTATACAATAAACCCTCGCACGGTAACAGTAGACTATGCACCGGTATTCGCCGGTGCTCATGAGGGAAGTAGTGATGCAGTTAGATTCAAAAGTAGTGGTAATAACCGGGGCAGCGCGTGGCTTGGGACGCGCTTATGCAGTGGCAATGGCGGCTGAGGGAGCCTCGGTTTTTGTCAGCGACATTAGTGACTGCAGCGACACGGTAGCCGAGGTTAGAGCGGCAGGCGGCCGCATTGAATCCGCTACAACCGATATTTCCGACATGAAAAGCTGCCAGGCGATGGCAGATGCCGCTGTGGCCGCATTCGGGAAAATTGATGTGTTAGTCAATAACGCAGCGCTGTATGCAACGCTGCAAGGCTCGCGTTTCGAAGATCTGGATGAAGCCCAGTGGGACGCGGTAATGAACGTCAATATCAAAGGTGTGTGGCAGTGCTGCAAAGCCGTTGTCAATCCAATGCGTGAAGCGGGCGGAGGATCCATTATCAATATCTCCTCACTCGCCGCTGTATACGGGCTTCCCTACGGCTGCGACTACGCCGCATCCAAAGCTGCGGTGATCGGTATGACACGCTCCATGGCACGTGAACTGGGTAAAGACAGCATCAGGGTTAATGCCGTAGCACCCTCCGCCGTAATGACGGAAGGCACAGAGGAGTTTTTTGGCGAAAAATTCGAAAAAGCCAAATCGGTGATCGCTAAAGGGCAAGTCATTCCACGCAATCTGCAAACCGTTGACCTCACTGGAACACTGATCTATCTCGCCTCAGACGCCAGCAGCTTTGTTACCGGACAGACACACATGGTCGATGGCGGTTCGTGGTTTCTATAACACTACCAGAGCAGTTTGTGCAGGCCGCTGCATGTCTTGATGTTTTGCAGGCTCAGGTGAATGCAAGTCTGGTGCACCTCAATCGGCTATGTACAATCGACGATGAGTTTTCACCGGCGCTGCTGGACGCTCATCAGAAGATCAGCTATGAATTGGCGTTTTGCGCCGCCGAACTCGAGGCGTCGACAGCTCTGCTGCAGTACGCAAACAAGGTTACATCCCAAGACAAGGTAATCGCGCAGTTGTCACTCGCGTTCTGCGCGGAAAATGTACGTTCAATATGGCAGCGCCTGTTCGCACATGCGACGGAGGCCGGGCTTTCAACTCCTGGCCTTTTAGACTTGATGGGCAGTGAACCCCTGGCGAGCTTTCTGGCAGCGCAAGGTGATGTGGCCAAGTATGCCGCGATTGGAGCGGAGCTGCTCAGCCGCGGTAGCACGCGCCTGCCAAGCGGCCTGGGCGAAGAAAAAGATATGATTCAGGACGCCTTCGCACGTTTCGCCGAAGAAGTGGTGATGCCCCGGGCCGAGCATATTCATCGCTTTGATACCGACATTCCCGATGAGATTATCAGCGGCGCCGCCCAGATGGGCTGTTTTGGCACCTGTATTCCCGAGCGATATGGCGGCTTAATGCCAGACGAGCGCCACGACAGCATCGGCATGCTGGTAGTCACCGAAGAGCTTTCTCGCGGCTCGCTCGGCGCAGCCGGCAGCCTGATCACAAGACCGGAAATAGCCGCACGCGCGCTAATGCATGGCGGTACCGAAGCGCAAAAGCTGTCCTGGCTGCCGCGCCTGGCTTCCGGCGAAAAATTAGCCGCCATCGCCATTACCGAGCCCGATTATGGTTCTAACGTGGCCGGGCTTTCTCTGAAGGCCGCCAAAGTAGACGGCGGCTGGACTCTCAATGGTGCCAAAACCTGGTGTACCTTTGCCGGCAAAGCCGATGTACTGGTTGCGATTGCCCGCACCGACCCTGATCGCAGTAAAGGCCATCGCGGCTTGAGCATGTTCCTGGTGGAGAAACCGCGGTTTGCAGGGCACGAGTTTGGTTTTGACAGCGCAACCGGTGGCCGAATGACCGGAAAGGCCATTCCAACCATCGGTTATCGGGGTATGCATTCCTTCGATCTGTCGTTTGAGAATTTCTTTGTACCCGATACTGGACTCGTTGGTGGTGAGGACGGCCAGGGCAAGGGCTTCTACCTCTCTATGGCGGGCTTGTCCGGCGGACGTATACAAACCTCCGCACGTGCCTGTGGTGTTATGAAGGCCGCCCTGGAACGCGCTGTCATCTACGCCGGAGACCGGCAAGTATTCGACGCGCCAATAGGCGATTACCAACTCACCCAGGTGAAGCTGGGCCGCATGTGGGCAGCGCTTACCGCCTCAAGGCAATTCAGCTACGCCGTGGCACGGATGTTGGACGACGGTGCTGGCAAGATGGACGCCAGCTTGGTCAAACTGTTTAGCTGCCGTGCGGCGGAATGGGTAACCCGCGAGGCCCTGCAGATTCACGGCGGTATGGGCTACGCGGAGGAGTCTGACGTGAGCCGCTATTTCGTGGATGCCCGGGTGCTGTCGATTTTTGAGGGCGCTGAAGAAACCCTGGCTCTCAAGGTTATATCCCGTGAACTAATCGCCAATGCAGGAGAGAAAAACTAATGCAAGATGTTCTATCGGGTTTGCGTGTCGTAGAAGGCAGTGCGTTTGTTGCGGCCCCCTCGGGCGGCATGACTCTCGCTCAGCTGGGTGCTGACGTAATCCGCTTTGACCCCATCGGCGGCGGAATCGACTATCGCCGATGGCCTGTGACGGACAAGAACGAAAGCATCTATTGGCACAGCCTTAACAAAGGCAAGCGCTCTATCGCCGTAGATTTTAAAAGCCAGGAAGGCCGAGAATTGTTAACCCAACTGATCACCGCTCCCGGGGACGATTGCGGATTGTTCCTGACCAATTTTCCAGCCCGGGGCTGGCTCGCTGACGACAAGCTCAGGGCCCATCGTGAAGATCTTATTTACCTGAATCTTACCGGCGACAGACATGGCACCAGCGCGCTGGACTACACCGTTAACAGTAAAGTGGGCTTTCCTTATCTAACTGCCGCAGAAGATGAAGGCGGACCGATTAATGCCCCGCTACCGGCCTGGGATGTGATTGCCGGGCAACATATCGCATTGGGACTGCTGGCAGCAGAGCGCCAGCGTCTGCGCACGGGCAAAGGCCAATTCGTAAAACTAGCGCTGGCCGATGTGGCGCTGGCTACTGTGGGACATCTGGGTTATATCGGCGAAATAATGGTGAACGGCACCGAACGTGAGCCCATGGGCAATCATATTTATGGCACCTTTGGTCGCGACTTTGAAAGTCGCGACGGTGGTCGGGTAATGATCGTTGGAGTCAGTGGCAATCAATGGCGAGCCATTGTCAAAGCGACGGGGCAAGAGAAGGCAATTACCACTTTGGGCGAGTCTATGGGACTGGACTTCAACGTCGAAGGCGATCGCTACCTGGGCCGCGAGGCAATCTGCGAGCGGCTGGAGCCCTGGTTCGCCGAGCGCGATTTCGACACAGTTGCAGAGCAACTTGACACTGCTGGCGTTTGCTGGGGCAAGTATCAGACTATGTCGGAGCTGGTGCATACTGATATAGATTGCTCTACGGACAACCCGCTGTTTGAACAGATTGAACAACCCGGAATCGGTGAGTATTTGATGCCGCAAAACCCGCTGGGGTTTACCGCCGCCGATAGACACCCGGTTCGTCCCGCGCCGCGACTAGGCCAACACACGGATCAAATTCTGACTGAAATTTTAGGGCTGAGTAGCGGCGAGATCGGCCGCTATCACGATGCTGGCATCATCGCATGAACCTAAGGGTTTAAGCGTCCTTTACTGACGAAACGCGGATTCCCACACAGTGACCCGGTAAAAAACAAACAAGCTGCGATTGGTAGTCTAAACTGTAAGAGCAGCAGGCAATGGATAGCCCCTAAATCAAATGGGTGAAGAATGAGTATTGCCTCCCTCACATACCAGGTGGACAGTGACAACATCATTGTTCATCTGAGTGGACCCTGGGATCAGTTTGCCATAGAGAATGGCGGTGTTGGCTTGCTCGGGACTGCTGTAATAGGCAAACACCTGTTTGAATTTATGGCAAATGGCAAAACACGGCATATATACCAGTTGCTCTTCGATCGATGTAAAGAGCAAAATCTTATTTTGGAGTTTCCGTTTCGGTGCGATAGCCCTGAAACACGTCGCTTTATGTCAATGCGTATTGAAAAACTATCCGACGGCGGATTCAGTTTCGAAAGCTCACTGATGCGAGAAGAAATTAGAGACGCTGTTTTGCTGTTGTCTCACGAAACTACCAGGTCGGATGAGACCATAATTAGTTGCGGATGGTGTAATAAAATCATGATCGAAGACGGATCCTGGATGGAAGTAGAAGAGGGTATAGCGAAGCTGGGAATTTTTGGTCATACGGTTCTTCCGCAATTATCACATAGTGTCTGTGAAAGCTGTTATATGAACGCTCTAGATACATTCAATTGGACTTATCCACTATAGACTGTTGAGCGCTGCGCACGACAGTAGTAAGTAGTGCCCAAGAAGCCCCTTTTATTGTCAATATAAACATTTAGAGAAACCTCAATATGTCGGTCAAAATCGGAACACCGCTAAGCCAGCGGGCGAAAAAAGTATTACTTTGTGGCTCGGGAGAACTCGGTAAGGAGGTGGCCATCGAACTTCAGCGACTCGGCGTTGAAGTCATCGCCGTTGATCGCTATGAAAACGCGCCCGCCATGCAAGTAGCCCACAGATCACATGTGATAAGCATGTTAGACGGCGCCGCATTGCGACGCGTTATAATGCTTGAAAAACCGGACCTGATCGTCCCGGAAATCGAAGCCATAGCAACCGATACATTGGCCGAACTGGAAAATGAAGGATTCACAGTCATCCCAACTGCCAAGGCCGCACAGCTGACGATGAACAGAGAAGGCATTCGTCGCCTGGCAGCCGAAGAGCTTGGCCTGAAAACCAGCAGCTATGAATTTGCCCAGACCAAAGAAGAATATGTAAACGCCATCGACAATATCGGCCTGCCCTGCATCATCAAACCCATTATGAGCTCCTCGGGAAAAGGCCAATCACTACTGCGAGACAAAAACGAGATCGATGCCGCCTGGGATTATGCCCAGGAAGGCGGGCGCGCCGGCAAAGGTAAGGTAATCGTTGAAGGGTTTGTCGATTTTGATTTCGAGATCACCCTGCTAACTATCCGGCATCGGGATGGCACTTCATTTTGTGCACCCATCGGCCATCGGCAAGAAGGCGGTGACTACCAGGAATCTTGGCAGCCACAGGCGATGAGCAGCACTGCATTACAGGCTTCCCAGAAAATGGCTGAAACGGTCACAACCGCTCTTGGTGGCAAGGGGCTTTTTGGCGTAGAGCTTTTTATTAGGGGAGATGAGGTTATCTTTAGTGAAGTGTCTCCGCGCCCCCACGATACGGGTCTGGTAACCCTTGTTTCTCAGGATCTTTCCGAATTTGCGCTGCACGCCCGGGCAATTCTCGATTTGCCCATTCCACAGATAAAACAATTGGGGCCCAGTGCTTCAAGCGTTATTTTAGTGTCAGGGGAAAGCAAGAATGTTCAATTTGGAAACCTGGAACAGGCACTTGCAGTAGCGAATACGCAACTGCGTCTCTTTGGCAAACCAGAAGTATCAGGCCGACGGCGTATGGGCGTCGCGCTGGCAACCGCAGATAGCATTGAACAAGCGCGAGTTATTGCAACTGAATGTGCAGATACGGTGGACATTGAGCTATAGCCTGGCAGTGATTGATTTAAAGGCCTTCGCAGAGATAGGCTTGATTATCGCGGAAAAAATTGAATAGGTGCGTTTATCCAGATATGGTTTGTCTATACTAAGATTAACCCTATCTCCCAGAAAGATACCCTATGACCACAGCGATCAACTTATCTATCCGGCAAGTCGAGGTTGTGACCAACATCGTGAACACGATGCAAGCGCTGCCCGGCGCTTTATTACCGATTTTACATGCTGTACAAGACAAGCTGGGGTATATCCCACCCGCGTCGCTGCCATTGGTGGCAGAAGGGTTAAACCTCTCCAGAGCTGAAGTGCATGGCGTGGTGAGTTTCTATCATTACTTCCGTTCAACACCAGCAGGTAATCACACCATACAGATTTGCCGCGCAGAGTCCTGCCAGGCAATGGGCGCTCGAGCGCTGGAATCACACGCTAAAAAAACACTGAATATTGACTACCAGCAAACCACTGCCGATGGCGACATTACCCTGGAGCCTGTGTATTGTCTGGGAAACTGCGCATGTTCTCCTGCCATCCGCATTGGCGATGACGTTCACGGTCATGTCGATACGGATAAATTTGATCAATTGGTGTCGACACTTCGCACCCATGTCGTGGAGGTAAAGTAAAATGAACAGCTTTACCGGCCCTACAGTGTATATTCCCAGAGACACAACCGCCCTATCCCTGGGTTCAGATAAAGTTGCACGGTCCATTCAACAGATTGCCGATGAAAAAAGTCTACCTCTGCATATTGTACGCAACGGTTCTCGGGGCCTTTATTGGCTAGAACCGATGATAGAGGTGCAAACCGAACGAGGCCGGATCGCCTATGGCCCGGTGACCGAGGATGAGGTTGAAAATTTCATGGCGGCCGAGTGCTGGCTGGAAAACAAAAATCACCCGCTTTACCTTGGCCCTACGGAAGATATTCCCTATTTAAAAAACCAACAGCGACTAACGTTCTCACGGGTGGGTATTATTGATCCCCTGGCAATTGACGAATACTGCGCACTCGACGGTTTCGCGGGTTTACACAAAGCTTTGCAGGACTCCCCCCAGGAAATCGTAAGCACGGTGACGGAATCGGGTTTAAGGGGGCGTGGTGGAGCCGCCTTCCCCACCGGAATCAAATGGCAAACCGTACTCAATACCCCTGCCGACCAAAAATATATAGTCTGTAATGCAGATGAAGGTGATTCGGGTACCTACGCTGACCGCATGATTATGGAAAGCGATCCTTTTTGCCTGATCGAAGGTATGACCATCGCAGGTTTAGCCGTTGGAGCGACGCAAGGCTATATCTATTTACGTGAAGAGTATCCCCTGGCCGAGCAAGTACTAAGGGATGCGATTACTATCGCGACGGCAAACAACTATCTGGGCAATAATATTCTTGGGAGCAGCAAGGCCTTTGCCATCGAGGTTCGCTTGGGCGCTGGCGCCTATATATGCGGCGAAGAAACCGCCTTGCTTGAAAGTCTGGAGGGCAAGCGGGGCATGGTCAGGGCAAAACCACCTCTGCCGGCTATCCACGGCCTCTGGCAGCAGCCCACTGTGGTTAACAATGTGATCTCTCTGGCCAGCGTACCCATTATTTTGTCCAGAGGTGCCAACTACTATAAAGACTTTGGCATGGGTAACTCCCGTGGCACCTTGCCATTTCAGTTGGCAGGCAATATCAAACGCGCGGGTTTAGTTGAACTGGCCTTTGGCCCCACTTTGAATTCGCTATTGCACGACTTTGGCGGTGGTACACGCACCGGAAAGCCTATGAAGGCAGTTCAGGTTGGCGGGCCATTAGGTGCATATCTACCGGCGCAGCAATGGGATATCGAATTAGATTACGAAGCCTTCATTGATATTGACGCAGTACTGGGGCACGGCGGCATTGTGGCGTTTGATGATTCGGTTGACATGAGTGAGCAGGCGCGTTTTTCCATGGAGTTTTGCGCGGTCGAATCCTGTGGAAAATGTACGCCTTGTCGGATCGGTTCCATTCGCGGCGTGGAGGTGATTGATAAAATTTGTAACGGCGAGCGCGTTGAGGCCAATACCGAACTGCTGGAGGAGTTATGCGAAACCATGATTCACGGTTCTTTATGTGCGATGGGTGGTATGACACCATTTCCGGTGATGAGCGCATTGAAACATTTCCCTGAAGACTTTTCCTCTTCAGTTTCCCGGTCTTCCACAGGGCTTGAGAGGGTGTAACTATGCTGCAGTATTTCGATCCGGAAAAAGATTTTAATCCTGATAAAGACTACGGTACGCCAGCGATTGGCGCGGCGATCTCCGCCGAACTGGTCTGCATTACCATCGACGGTCAAAACATTGCTGTTCCTGCTGGTACATCCATTATGCGGGCAGCGGCGTTAGCAGATATTAATATTCCCAAACTGTGCGCCACAGATTCGATTGATGCTTTTGGTTCCTGCAGAATCTGCCTGGTAGAAATTGAAGGACGCAAAGGATTTCCTGCCTCCTGCACGACACCTGTAGAGGAAGGTCAGATCGTTTGCACGCAAAGCAAAAAAATTGCCAAAATTCGTCGCAATGTGATGGAGCTCTATATCTCCGATCACCCTTTGGATTGTCTAACCTGCCCTGCTAACGGCGACTGTGAATTGCAGGATGTAGCCGGGGAAGTAGGTTTAAGAGAGGTGCGCTATGGCTTCGAAGGAGAAAACCATCTGGCGGCGGAGAAAGACACCAGCAATCCCTACTTCACCTTTGATCCTGCCAAATGCATTGTTTGTTCGCGCTGTGTGCGGGCCTGTGAAGAAGTGCAAGGCACCTTCGCTTTAACAATCGATGGTCGCGGCTTTGAATCCAAAGTAGCAGCGGGTCAAGCCGAAGACTTTATGAGTTCAGAATGTGTCTCCTGCGGCGCCTGTGTGCAGGCATGCCCAACCGCTACCTTGATGGAAAACTCGGTGATAGAACAGGGACAGCCGGAGCATAGCGTGGTAACCACCTGTGCCTATTGCGGTGTGGGCTGCGCTTTTAAAGCCGACTTAAAAGGTGATGAAGTGGTTCGCATGTTGCCCTATAAAGGCGGCGAAGCAAATCGGGGGCACTCTTGTGTTAAAGGTCGCTTTGCATTTGGCTATGCGACACATGCTGATCGGGTCACCACACCAATGATTCGAGACAACATCGACGAACCCTGGAAAATTGTGTCCTGGGATGAGGCGGTCACATTTGCAGCCAAACGGATTAGATCTATTCAACAGCAATACGGCAATGACAGTGTCGGCGGTATTACCTCGTCGCGGTGCACCAATGAGGAAACGTATTTGGTGCAAAAATTGGTAAGAGCCGCCTTTGGCAATAACAATGTTGATACCTGCGCCAGGGTCTGTCACTCACCTACCGGCTTTGGACTGAAAACGACTCTGGGAGAATCTGCAGGCACTCAAACCTTCGACTCGGTAGAAAAAGCCAACGTAGTAATGGTAATAGGTGCCAACCCGACTGATGCTCACCCCGTATTTGCTTCGCGATTGAAAAAGCGATTACGTGAAGGGGCGCAATTAATTGTGGCTGACCCTCGCCGAATTGATTTGGTAAAAGGCCCGCATATTGAGGCCCGGCATCATTTGAAATTGCTGCCCGGCACCAACGTCGCTTTTATCAATGCGATGGCCCATGTGATTGTTACCGAGGGCCTGCAGGCTCAAGCCTACATAGAAGAGAGATGTGAGCTGCAAGCTTTTGAACGCTGGAAGGAATTTATTTCCCAGCAGCGCAATTCTCCAGAAGCCATGGCGGATGTAACGGGCATCCCTGCTGATCAATTACGCGATGCAGCACGATTGTATGCGCAAGCAAACAATGGCGCGATTTACTACGGCTTGGGTGTGACCGAGCATAGCCAGGGTTCCACCATGGTAATGGGCATCGCCAACCTGGCTATGCTCACCGGGAATATTGGCCGAGAAGGTGTCGGCGTAAATCCGCTTCGCGGGCAAAACAATGTACAAGGCTCTTGTGATATGGGCTCTTTTCCGCACGAACTACCCGGCTACCGACATGTCTCGAATGACGCCGTACGGCAGCAGTTCGAGCAACATTGGGGGGTAAAAATCCAGAGTGAGCCCGGGCTTAGAATAACCAATATGTTGGATGCCGCGGTGGAAGGTAGCTACAAAGGACTCTATTGCCAGGGCGAAGATATCGCCCAGTCGGACCCCAATACACGACATGTAGAGGCCGCACTAAGAAATCTGGACTGCCTAATTGTGCAGGATATTTTCCTCAATGAAACGGCGAAATACGCGCATGTGTTTTTACCCGGCGCTTCCTTTCTTGAAAAAGATGGCACCTTTACCAATGCTGAACGACGAATTTCCCCGGTAAGAAAAGTAATGGCGCCACTGGGAGGCAAGGCCGATTGGGAAGGCACAGTCGCCCTTTCAAATGCCCTGGGTTACGAAATGAATTATGCACACCCGTCTGAGATTATGGATGAAATTGCGTCTCTGACACCAACGTTTAGCGGCGTGAGTTATCAGCGCCTGGATGAACAGGGCTCGCTGCAGTGGCCCTGCAATGCCGAGGCGCCCAATGGCACACCGACCATGCATGTGGATGAATTTGTGCGCGGCAAGGGCTTTTTTGCGCTCACCGAATATGTCGCTACGGACGAAAAGGTGAATAAACATTTCCCCTTCCTGTTAACCACTGGTCGAATTCTGTCGCAATATAATGTTGGCGCACAGACTCGTCGAACGGCCAACAGCGACTGGCACAACAAAGACGTACTGGAAGTGCATCCTCATGACGCGCAGGATCGCGGTATTGTCGAAGGCGACCTGGTACAGGTGAAAAGTCGTGCAGGAGACACTGTATTAACAGCCCATTTGACCGAGCGGGTGCAACCGGGCGTGGTTTACACCACGTTCCACCATCCCGAAAGCGGCGCCAACGTCATCACTACCGACAATTCAGACTGGGCAACCAATTGCCCCGAATATAAAGTCACTGCGGTGCAACTCAATAAGGTCACCACGAAATCAGACTGGCAGCAGAATTTTCAATCCTTTTCGGATACACAAGTCGCCTTTCTACATGGCGCAGAGCGACAGGACAAAAACAGTTGAAATGGAGCGCGCGTTGATAAAAAAGACAGTCCGGGAATCGCTTGAGCCGGCAGGGACAGTGACGCGAAAAGTCACTGTATGGCCCAGCGAAGCAGATCATAATCGTGCTGACCTGGTCGCACAAGAGGTTGCAGTGGCCCTCGTTTATAACGGTATTTGTCATGCGGTTATGATGGCAAGCCCTATACAACTGGAAGCATTTGCACGGGGCTTTAGCCTAACGGAAGGTATTATCAACCGAGCTGAAGACATTTACGCTATCGATGTTGCGGCACAAGAACAAGGAATTGAGGTTGCATTAACAGTCTCCAGTCAGAGTTTTATGCAATTGAAAAACCGCCGACGTTATTTGACGGGAAGAAGTGGCTGCGGCATTTGTGGCGCACAATCCCTGGAACAGGTGAGGCAACCACTGGAAGCGATTAACACTCACTTTAGTATCTCGCACGCTGCTATCAAGCGTGCAACTTCGGGACTAACTGCACATCAACCTTTACAGGAATTAACCGGCGCGCTTCATGTAGCGGCATGGTGTGACGGCGCGGGCAATATTAATAACGTCTGCGAAGATATAGGCCGGCACAACGCACTGGATAAACTAATTGGATTATTGTGGCCTGAAGATGTGCTGCAGCAGCCTGGTTTTCTGCTCATATCCAGCCGCGCCAGTTACGAAATCGTGCAAAAGGCAGCGAAAGCAGGTATCGCTGTATTAGCCGCCGTGTCGGCGCCAACATCCCTGGCCATTGAAATAGCAGATGAGATCGGTATGACACTGGTCGGATTTTCACGACAAAACAGGCATGTTACCTATACTCATGGTCATCGCTTAACACAGGAAGAATAAGCCATGTCGGCAACAGAATTGGACCACCTGATCAAAATGATAAATCAAATTGCAGACAATATTGCAATTGGGGATGACGAAGCGGTGACGGCGCCGCAAGTTGCCAATCATATCAATAAGTTTTGGGCGCGCCCGATGAAAGAAAAAATTATTGATTATGCCGCGAATGACGGTGAGCAGCTGAACGATGTTGCCAAGATTGCCGTTTCACAGCTGTAGGGATCGAAAGTTAGGGCTCGCCCCCCTTTATTTCTTAAGCGATAGACTAAATCTGGCTTTGCAAATAGAATCCTACTGAGAAATGAACTTCATCGTATCGAGGAAAAACCAATGAGAGCACTATCCCCATTCATCGCCCTTATGCTGTCACTTGCTGGTTGTTCGCCAGCAGATCAGCCTTCCGGTGATTCGAACGCGGCGATATCGAGCAAAACAGCAGACACGATTTACACCAACGGCAAAATCTATACTGTCGATACCAGTAAGGTTTGGGCTGAAGCAGTTGCGATCAAAGACGGTAAGTTCGTTGCCGTGGGATCAGCGACTGATGTCAAAGAGATGGCCGGTGAAGGCACGGAAATCGTCGACCTTGGCGGCCAGTTCGTGATGCCTGGAATCGGTGATACACATATTCACCCAGCATTGGTGATGCCCAAGCGAGCATTTTGTGGCCTCCCGGGGACTTTTTACGAGCCCACCGAAGAATCTACGGTTGATGCGCTCAAGAAGTGTATTGCTGAATATCCCGAAGATCGTGAATGGTTCATCGCATCGGGATTTACTGTTCCTGCGATGTCATCTGAGACACTGACGCGTCAATTTCTGGATGAGCTGTTTCCAGATCGTCCAGCCTTTATTGAAGATGAGACCGGTGGCCACACGGCGTGGTTCAACACTGCCGCAATGAAAGCTGCCGGTCTGTCGAAGGATTCTGAGGACACGTCCGAGGCTTTTTTCGGGAGAACGGAGGACGGTGACCTCAACGGTATGGCGTACGAAGGCGCTCTCAATCCCTTTTATGCGGCGATGCCGCCTTTTGACACAGAAATTCAAAAAATCGCATTCATGAAGCTTCTTGATGAGGCGACGGCCAAAGGAATAACTGCGGTTGGCGATGCCTACGTCTTTGAGCCCGACCTTCAGGCTTACCAGGAGCTGCATCAGGAGGGCAAGATCCAGCAACACATCGCGCTGTATCTTGGTGGAAATCTCGGCACACCAGAGCTCACACCGGTGGATGAGCTGCTCCGGTGGTGGGACAGCTACGATT
>JBALVT010000064.1:0-20769 GCA_036961345.1 Halioglobus sp. | reverse complement strand
CTACTCAATGGTGTGATGGATATCGCGGGCCAAATAGCGGCTCGTTCACCCCTCGCGGTCTATGGGTGTAAGGAAATGATTAACTACGCTCGCGATCACAGCGTAGCGGACAGCCTAAATGCCATGTCTTATTGGCAGAGCGGTATGTTTCGACCGCAGGTCGATATGGCAGAGACTTTCAAAGCGAAAATGGAACAACGCGATCCGCTCTTTAGCGATTTGTGTGAAGTGAGCACCCCTTTTGGAACGAGTGCCTAATTCACTTTAAGAATATTCGAGCCGCGGAAAAATCACTTACCCAATTTCCGCGCCACATAGACCGCAACATCACGTAATTGCGAAGCAGAAAGTACCTCTTTGAAAGGTGGCATTTTGCCTTTACCTTCGGTAGCCGTGAAAGCAACAACATCAGCCGAAGTGATGGCGCGTATGTCTGGGCCAACACCGTGACTGCCACCGCCGCCCTTACCATGACATTGCGAACAATAGCTGGAAAAAACTGTTTTACCTTCCTCAATATTCGCTTGCTCAAGATCTACACTCGGGATGGAATCGGAGCCAGGCGCATTACCCGGCCCCATTTTTCCATCCAGAGAGAACAACCACACACTGTCTCCTGGAGGTGTACCGGCAAATAGATTACCGGCGGAATACACAACTACTTTTTGTTTGCCTTTGTGTTCAAACGTTGTGGCAGGTGCATTAACACCAGCCCCGGTTTGAAAATTCCACAATTGATCACCCGTATTAGAATCCAATGCCGTTAAGTCACCGTCATTGCGTCCGACAAAAACCAAATCACCCGCGGTATTAATAGAACCACTCCAGCAACTGTCTTTCCACCGCTGACTCCATACAACTTTATTAGTGGTCATATCCATCGCAGAAAACACACCGTTCAAGGGGATTTGTGTTCCCCCCGATCGGCCATTGGTATATTTTACGCCCGCCGCGGGTTCCTGTTCATGGGTTCTCGCAAAAACGCCCATTAAGTCATTGGAGCATGTATACAGTAGGCCGGCACGTGGGTTATATGAGCTGGGCGGCCAATTACCTCCCCCAATGCCACTGGGTTTCAGGACAACTTCTTCGTCCCAAAAGGGTGTAAAAATGCGGCCTTCGTTGACCAACTTAAACCCTTCTGGTGCAATATCAATAATTTGCGGCACGGTTGAATCGCCAATAGGAAACGGCTGAGTGAGTGACGTGGCTTGACGTGGATCTTGGGCAACGGGTTTTTCTTCAATGCCAATCAAAGGCTCACCAGTGATGCGGTCAAGTATATAAACCCAACCGGTTTTTGCCAGGTTCGCTAAAGCTTTGCGCGGCTCGCCTTTGTAGTCAATATCAAACAGGACAACCGGGTTTGGGGCATCATAATCCCAAATATCATGGTGAACTTGCTGGTAGTGCCAACGGTATTCTCCCGTCTTTGCATCAATTGCTACAATCGATGCCGTATATAAATTGTCGCCAGGGCGAACCGAACCGTCGTAATCGGGGCCAGCATTACCCGTAGAAAAATACATCAAACCCAATTCTGGATCGACTGCTGGCGTTTGCCACACAGTACCACCACCGTATTTCCAGGCGTCACTGTCTTGCGGCCATGTTTCAAAGCCTGGCTCACCGGGTCCGGGGACGGTATAGAAAGTCCAAATTAATTCACCGTTATCGGCGTTATAGGCCTTCACCCGCCCCCGCGAACCAAACTCCGCACCGGCAAAACCCGTAATAACCATACCATCGTAATATAAAGGCGCGCTGGTAATGGTATACCCTTCCTGCCAATTCTCTGCTTGCACCGACCACAACTCTTTGCCGGTTTTTTGCTCGAGGGCCATTAATTTACCGTCGAGTCGACCCAAGAACACCTTGCCATCACCCAGACCAACACCGCGGCTAGTCCAACCACAACACACCGTATCGATTGTGCGATCTAGGTTGGATTCATACACCCAAAGCTGTTCGCCGGTCTCAACATCCAAGGCGAACACATCATCAGCCCCGGTAGGAATAAAAATAACACCGTCGTAAACAATGGGCTGTGCTTCACCGGAAAAGGGAGGCCCTACGCCAGATCCATTCAAATGAGTACGCCACTCAGCCTTTAAATTCTGTACATTGTTCGTGTTAATCTCTGTTAACGGTGAATAGCGCTGGTTATAGAGATTACCGCCATTCGTTATCCAATTTTCCTTTGGTAACTCTGTCAATTGCTTGGCTGAAAACGCGGGAGCGTTCTCAGCGCTGCTCGCTAGAGGCAGCATCAATACCGATAACAATAAGGAAGACGAAAGTTTCCAGGATAGTTTCATGGGAAGGCTCAGGTTTGTCATGAAGGTTTTTTTGAATAATCGCAAATACAGCTGCGCCCGTATTGTGCGGCGCAGCGATCAAATTCAGGCCAATCTAAGCGCTAGCGATCGTAGCCCTTGCCCTGTCGCTTTATGTGACTTAGTCACACACAAGAGGCCAAAGATCGGGCGTTTCGTTGTTAGTTACCAGCTGACCCAGGCGACGTGACCAGATCATTTCGTTGCCAAATTCTTCACGCCAAGACCAGATTCTTCTCGTAAATCGCTGAAGGTCGTATTCTTCGGTGAAACCGATCGCACCATGTACCTGATGTGCAATTCGTATCACTTCCGCACCCGAGGTACCGGCTCGCACCTTTGCGGATGCAATAGCGATATCGACAGCGTCGCTCGAGTTAAAGTTGTTCTTGATCAAGCTGAGACTGGCCACATCGGCAGTGCACGCTATACTCGCCACTTCACCGGCCAAGGCCGCGAGGTGATGCTGAATCGCCTGAAACTTCGCGATTGGACGACCAAACTGTTCACGTATATTGACGTAATTGACACACATTTCCAGGATCGCTTCAGACGCTCCTGCGATTTGCTGGCTGCGTACAACCGCGCCAATATCGTCGATAGTTTTCTGTACATCGGAAAATTCTTCGTCCGATAGGGCGAGCACTTTGGCCTTTTCGAAAACACATTCACAACGGGGTTCGCCCGCCATCGTTTGTCCAACCACAGACTGATTTCCCGAATTTTCAATCAACGCAATTCGCGAGCCTGTTGAGGTTTCTACCGGAAGCAGCAGATATTGAGCATGGTTTGTAAAGGTGGTGACACTACATCTTCCACTGATCGACTCGTCACTGTTTATAACCAGAGTTTCGTTCGCTGGCGTATTGGCAAACAGCACCAAAGCGTCCGGCAGCTTCAGCTTCGCTCTCGTGGCGATTGCGGACGCAATTAGGGCGTCAGCAATCGGTAACGGTGTGCCATAGCGTCCGGCAAGTCTGGCGATCGTAAACCCCTCCTCCAGGGGCAATTCTATACCGCCCAGATTCTCTGGCAACCACGCCATCGGCAGTCCCATTTCTACCACCTGCGCCCATTCAGAAGCGGGCCAGTGACCTTTTTCTACGGCCAAACATAACTCGTTGCTGGAGATATTCCCCAATAATTTTGATACCGCATCTGTAAGTAAGGTATCTGTATTCGAAAGTCCCATCTTTAACTCCTAAACCAATTATCTCAAATGTCGTTGATGTGCAGCACCTGGGCAATAAACGCTCGAGTTTCACTCAACACACAGTGTTCTTTTGCTAACGCAAGCCCAATCCTCTAGCGATAATTCCGCGTAAGACTTCCGTAGTGCCGCCTTGAATAGTGAGCTTTGGAGCAAGCTTCAGCATGTAATCGATTTCACCACGAAGCTGATGTTGATCGCCGAAATCACTCTCGCCACCCACAATGCTTCTGACTCGCTCCGGCAGGGCCTGCTGCCAAAGGGTGGCCACATCTTTTACCAGCGCGGCCTCCACCATGGGTGCCTTCCCCCGCTCAAGCATCATCGCGACTGACAGGGACATTTGACGGAAGCTATACAAGTCGGCGACCAAGCGTCCCAACGCTTCCTGCAAATGAATCTTGGGATTCTTATGGACATAATTGGCCAGCGCTTGAAGCACACTGAATATCTCCAGAAAACGTTCAGACCCGCTGCGTTCGTAGGCGAGTTCTTTGCTCGCCTGCTTCCAGGCACCATTAATTTCACCCAAGGCATTGCCCGAGGGGATAATCACATTATCGAAATGCACCTCGTTGAATTCGGAATCTCCCGCCATGTTTCTCACCGGTCGAACGGTAATGCCCGGCGTATCCATGGGCACCAAAAACTGGGTGAGCCCATGGCGGCGATTTTCCTCGGTGGGTTTATCCGTGCGCATCAGGGCGATCATATAGTGGGCCTGACGCGCGCCGCTGGTCCACAACTTGGTACCGTTTAATGCCCAACCCTCACTGCATTCTTTTGCCGAAGCTTTTGCGGCGAACAGATCCGACCCAGAATCGGGTTCACTTAACCCAATGCAGAAGTAGCATTCTCCGGCAACCATTTTTGGAATCAAATTCTGTTTGATCTCCTCTGAGGCGTAAGCCAACAATACCGAGCCGGACTGCCGATCGGCCACCCAATGCGCCCAGACCGGCGCGCCTGCTGCCAACATTTCCTCGCAAACTATATAGCGCTCGAGAAAGCTTTTCTCCGCACCGCCGTACTGCTTGGGCCAGGTCATACCAATATAACCTGCCTCACCACAGAGTCTGCTGAACTCCGGATTGAAGGAGCCCTCGAATCGGGATTTGTTGGGGAGGTATTCTCTTTGCAAAAATTCTCGCACGCGCTCTCGCGTAACTTGCAGATGATCCGGTAACTCAACCGCATCAAATTCTATGAATGTCTTCATGTTTCTCTCCGTGTTTCTACCCATTGAATAGCGGCGCCGCAGCACCATTGTTTGTCACACACTTTGATTGCCGTCGCTGACTGTTTTCTGAAATTAACACCAGTCCTCAGATTTTTTAACGGCGGCAGAAAAGGAATTCAACCCCTTCCAAAATATCCATGCGGCCACAGGGAGCAGGACAGCCGAAATCAGCGACAGGGAATGCATAAGCGCACCTTCATCAGCAAATACAAAATCGGTGAGCGCGGCCACCAGAGTTGAGCCCAATGCCAGTCCAAGCATATTGGTCGCAAAGAGATAGACCGCAGTCGCTTGACCGCGCATCTGGTTAGGTGTCACCATTTGAACCGCCGCCGCGGCAACACCCATATAGGCCGCCTGGAAAAAGACAGTGACACTCATTAGAGCCAATGCCAGAATGTGATTTGACATTTGTGGCGCGGCAATTGCCGTTGGAATAAGGGCAATGGCTAAAAACATTAGGACGCGCATATTCGAGTCCGCGAAGCCACGTTTTTGGAAAAACCCAACAAATAGTGGCCCAGAAAGAACACCCAAAAGTCCTCCGACAATCACCACAGACCCCACAAGCGAACCCGCATGGCTGCGATTCAAAGAAAAATTGCGAATCAGCATTTCTGTGAACCACGACGAGTAGCCTGCGCCCACAATGGCCAGTATCGAACAACCCACAAACAGACTGATATAAAGCTGGCGGTGTTCAACAAACATAAAGGCAAACACTTCTCCGATTTTCAGTGACGCTGGAGAGCTCCCATCATCGGATCGCATCATGCCTTTACGGGTAGGTTCTTTAATGAAAAGAATCATAAAGGCCAATAGAAATCCTGGCAGCCCCACGGTAACGAAGGTTGCCTGCCAGGCATTCACGGCGCCTAATACTGGAAATGACAAATCGGGTATCGACGCATAGTAGTCGTATATGAATCCACCCAGAACCAATGCCAGCCCCCCTCCGACATACAAACCCGCCTTATAAATGGCCATGGCTCTCGTCAGTTTTTCTCGGGTAAAGCTATCGGCAATCATCGAATAGGCGGCTGGAGACAACGCGGCCTCGCCTACACCAACCCCCATCCTCATCACAAATAGCTGCGAAAAATTCTTCGCCAAGCCGCAAGCGATTGTCATCAAACTCCAGCCAAAAACCCCTATAGCGACAATGAATTTTCGGTTCTTGGTATCTGACAACCGCCCTAAAGGAATCGCCATCACACTATAGAGTATTGCGAACGCAGCGCCTTGCAGTAAACTAAATTGAAAGTCACTTAGCTCAAGATCTTCCTTAATTGGGCCTACCAGTACGCCTAAGACTTGCCGGTCAATAAATGAAAAGACGTAAGCTAAAAACATCAAACCCAGAAGATAGTTTGCTTTCCCGGAGCTGGGGTATTCATCGCTTCGGATTTCGTTTTTAGTATCACTGACTGATTCACATTCAGGCATGTTATTTATTTTATCCTCGGGTTGCTTGCCAACTCTGGTTCCTTGTCTTCTATCAGCGTCCTGTAAACTCAGGCTCTCGCCTTTCGAGTACGGCCTTTATTCCTTCACGAAAATCTTTGGTTTTCATCTGCACCATCTGCAGTGCTTGTTCACGTTTATTGGCGACGCGAACCTGCTCTGCCAAATCCATTCTCATCGTGACTCTGGCATCCTGCACCGCCAGTGGCGCACAAGCAGCAATCTCGTTGGCCAGCTTCATTGCTGACGTAAGGACATCATCCCGCTCGACCAACTCGGTTAGCAGACCCAAATTCATAGCCTCGCGGCCTTTGATACGTCGGCCGGTGTAAAACAGTAGCTCAGCATTGCTGACGCCGATTATTCGAGGGAGTGTTAATGACATTCCAAACCCAGGATGGATTCCGAGCCGGGTAAAGTTTGCACTGAAAATCGTCTCAGGGCAGGCTATGCGAAAATCTGCAACCAGGCTCAAGCCAAAACCAGCGCCTATCGCCGCGCCTTGAACTGCTGCCACCATGGGTTTTTTGGTCTCAAAAAATGTCATCGCAAGACTGTAGAAATTCGATATCAGCTCATTGGGATCGATTCCTTCTGCCTGACCCGCAGCAAAATCCGCACCGGCGCAGAACACCTTTCCTTCAGCGGCCAAGACAATTGCACGGCAGTGGTCATCGGCATCCAACTTTTTGAATGCCCACTGGAATTCCTCTAACGCCTGCAAGGTAATAAAATTGTTAGGGGGATTGCTAAAGGTCACCACGCCAACATTTTCGAACATTTCTAGCGTGACATATTTTTGATCTGACATTATCTCTCTCCCAGATTAACGTATAAAGATTTGTAATGAATAATAGGCGGAGATCACTTGTTAGCGCTCTGCCCAGTCTTGTCATAGATGCTGACGACTCCAGCTTCCTGAAGCCCCGCAATTTCCTGATCGGACAATCCCGTTTCTCTGAGAACCTCAACTGTGTGTTCTCCCAAAACCGGCGGGGGAGACTCAACATAGCCATTTTTTCCACCCGCGAGAAAACCAACTCCGGGAACTGAGTATTCTCGACCTAGTTCCGGAATATCCACCTTGTGAACAAATCCTCTTTCCTTGGAATAAGGCAGATTGAGCGTCTCTGGCATACTTCGAAGTTTGCCAGCCGGTACATGTGCCTGGTTTAGTAAGACCTCCCATTCGTCAGCGGACTTCGCAGCAATCGCCGCTGTCAGATTCCCGGAGATCAATTCGAACACCTCTGAGTTTTCTCGCCAATTGCGCACTTTAGGGTTCTCCCAAAGACCCTCTAACTTAAGAACCTTCAAAAGATTTTTTGCTTGAGCTGGAGTATTGGCCGTGACGACAATGGCCCCGTCTGCGGCATTGTACGTACCCGAAAATGGACTTCCCGAAAAGGAGCGGTTGCCGCGTAGGGCGATGGGCGCTTCACCAATGTGATGCAAGGCAAACACCGGCCCCATAATAGACATGGCCGAATCCAACATCGCAACATCCAGCACCTCGCCTTCTCCGGTACGAGCCTGTTTGGCAACGGCGGCTGAGATAGCAAAGGCCGCCATCAATCCTGTCAAATAGTCGATGACAGGGAATCCAGCCATTACTGGTCCACTTTCCTCAGTACCCGTGATAGCCATGAAGCCTGACATCGCCTGAATAATGTCGTCATAGGCAGGTCGATCCTTCCAGCTACTGTCCTGTCCGAAGCCACTGATCGAGCAATAAATAAGGTGGGAATTTTCCCGGGTCAATGCCGCCGCATCCAGGCCATACTTTTTTAGAACGCCGGGACGGAAGTTCTCGATCACCACATCTGCATTTGCGATGAGTTGGCGGGCAAGATCCTGGCCTTTTTTACTGCTCAGATCTATTGCAACGGAGCGCTTATTGGCATTGGCTGCTATAAATCCCGCCCCCATACCTAGGGCCAGACGATCAGGATCAGAGTCAAGTATTCGTGGCAGGTCAACTGAAGCCGGGTTTTCAATGCGAGTAATGTCTGCCCCGAGTAAACCCAGCTGATAGGTACAATAGGGGCCAGACAACACGTGGGTCAGATCGACTATTTTTATACCGTCGAGCAATTTGGACATTAATATCACCTCTTCGTTACAGGGTTAACCTGATGGGGCCGCAATGTGTGTATAACTATCTGCGTATGTAACATTCTCGTACTAGCATTCACAGTAGCTTGAAAGGCAGGACCTAATTTGGCATTATGCGACATCTATTGGTCGAATTACGTCACGAAGTTGTACGACATAGACTCCGTCGAGTCTAAAACAGGAGGCCTTTTTGAGTGCAAGTGTGCTGGGAACATATTTGGCGGGTACAGCCGAACTCTATGAGGAGCTAGGCGGAGATGTCAGTAAGTTACTCGGAGAAACCGGGTGTCCTGGCAATATACTCTATGGTACGACAGAGCTTATACCCTACAGTTATTGTGCCTACCTATTAGAGGTCGCTGCCCGACAACTGGACCGCGCTGATTTTGCCCTACTCCTTGTCGAGAAACGCAAGGAAATTGGTTACAACCGTGACACCGTTATCTATGGCCGCGCGGCGAAAACCTTTAAACAGGCGATTGAGGGTGTACGGAACCATGTACGAGCACGTGCTCTTGGGATGCAGTACTCCCTGGAAACATGGTCCAACGTGACCTGTTTTTCACGATCTCTGGATACGCAAGAAAGCACCCGCTACCCTCAGGGAAGTATTCTTTTTTTTGCTTCACTTCACGGAATGCTAAAGGACGTGACCGACAACAAATGGGAGCCTTCAAGCGTCTCATTTACATTCAAAGACACCGGCTATGCTGTGTCTTTGAAAAATTACTTTGGATGCCCGATTCAATTTGACGGAGAGCAGGATGCGCTATTTTTCCCCAGCCGATTTCTTGACCACGAGCTGCCGGCTCGGGACGATAGTGCTCATGAGCTGCTGTCGGAATACCTCACAAGTTTGCACCTGGATGATAAACCCGATTTCCAGACAACGGTTAAATTGATGATTCAGAAAAACCTCGCACTGGGAAGGTCTGACATTGAAGCACTGGCCCTACGTCTTCCTTACGAAACACGTACCATTCAACGCAAGCTCAAAGAAATGGGAACAAGCTATAGCGAAGCACTTAACGAGAGCCGCTTTGAACTAGCGGAAAATCTACTGACTAATAGTGATAACCCTCTTACGTATATCGCCCAGAGACTGTGTTTTCATGACTTAAGTGCGTTTTCAAAAGCCTTTAAAAAGAAATATGGGGTATCAGCCAGCGAGTGGAAGAAAGCGCATCAGCAACATAGATAGGGTATTGACGATTATCAAGTTTTGAGAAAACATTCTAGGAAACGCCCGTGACCTTTGAAGAGATTCCTGTTCAGTAACCTGTGCACGGCGATAGGATGGACTCCTCATAGGCGATCTATCCTATGAATGGGGACTTTGTTTTACCCCATTCATTATAGCGGTGTGCCAGCCATGGCTATCTCTGTCGTAGGTGTTGATCTATCCAAATCCGTATTTCAATTATCAGTGGCAGTTGCAAAACATCACGTAGTCGATCGTAAACAACTCAGTCGCGCACAATTTCACCGATATCTAGCTCAATCCACCTGTTTCTGGCGAACAGCCAATCCGCCCAAGAAATCAACCGGCCGCAACAACCCGACTCACCCGACGTACCTGACACCCCGCTAGCCCTGTTTCGGAAGAAGCCCGAAGTTCGGTTTCAAAAACCCGTTACCCTTCTTCAACCTACTGCCACCCAGCTCGGTATAACCCACCAACAGTCTCGGCATAAGCTCGGTCCCGGCTTCCCCGCCCTACCCCATCAGCAAAACCCGTTACCTTTCTTCTGCTTGCTGCCCAGGTTCTCTTTAGACCATCCGACTCATAATCGGCAGGTCTAAACAACTAGCCCATCCGGACCAATCAGTTTCTATAAGAATCAGAGAGTTATAACTGCTTAGAGCATCCGACTATGGGTACTGACTCATAGACCGGGGTCGGTGGGTGTGATGCACAGTATTTGTGATCCGGAGTTGCCCGATGCGGGGGAGGTTTGGGGCAGTTAACTTGGCGATACCTTTATATTTCCTATACTTCTGGGCCATAGGCAACGGCAGTAGGATCGCCAAATTTTTGTGGAAATTTTTGGGATCTCCACTAATATTTGGCGATCTGGCCAGTTTGGTGGGTGTCGTAGCTTTGCCAAGACCGGCCGGAACATCGCGACTCTGAATAACGGAGAATTGCAATGACAACTTTGCGAAGTAATTTGAATATCCATTTTCGGGAGTTAAGTTGTCACTACCCACAACACCCCTTTTATTTGTCCTATACTTGTAGAGAGGAGTCGAAGCTATGCCCACCTATGAATTTCAGTGCCAGAAATGCGGCCACAGGTTCAATCTTATGGAATCTATCGATGAACACGACAAGCATAAGGAAAAATGCCCTGAATGTGCCAGTGCAAAGATCGAAAGTCTGATCAGTGCGGCAAATGTGAAAACGTCGAGGAAGTCATAGGGGTTTACGCCTGATGATGTTTGGGGGGTAGTTGTTCCCACGGGAGGACAGTATGTTATTAAAACAGCGTGCAAACGGCCATTTGGTCGAGGTGGAGAACGTACACCACCTGTTCAATGTGTTTCATGAGGAGATTGTGGGCCGGGACCAGGTTGGCGAGGAAGCGCAGGACCCGGAAGCGTTCAAAAAATCCGAGCTGATTTTCCTATCGGGTGAAGAACTGCCCCGTTGCTGGACAGACCGCCACTATCGTGACGAGGCACTGAACCACTAATCAGCGCGCCCGCTTGTCAGTACTCTCTTACGGGTTATACCAGATGGAGAGGTATATGCCCGGCTGTGGATTTCCTTGGCTACTGAGCCTGGAATCTCCGTCCCGATGAACCTCTGATCGTAGGCGAAGGTGGAGAGCGAGTCATCACCAGTCATCGATTGGATAACATAGTGCCCCCAGCGACCTCCCGCCGGGCAAAGAATGCGCTATAGTCCGGTTTGGCTCTACCGCGAATGCTCCGGGATTTTTAGGTTCCAACATGCATGAGTATTCCTCAAATATTGAAGTGGTATTCGATTACCATGAACGTACCAAGCACCAGTTGGACAGATATGCCCGCGGGCCGGGGTATATGGATTGGAGCAACCAGCCGCATCCCTTCAGGTACTACGAGGGTGCACCCCAGATTGCGCTTGCGCATGGCAGAAACGTTGAAGGGCCTCTTTATCGTGATTTATTTGCTGGCCCCCTCACCCCAAGTAGGGTTGACTATCAAACCATCAGCCAATTGTTTTATTACAGCATGGCGTTATCGGCCTGGAAAAAGGTACCAGGCGGTGAGGCGTGGTCCCTGAGGGTGAATCCATCCAGTGGCAATTTGCATCCAACGGAAAGTTATTTAGTCATCGGAGAGCAGGCTTCCCCCATAATTGCTGAAGGCCTGTATCATTATCAACCTTATCAGCATGCACTGGAAGCACGTCGCGTACAGGATAGAGGTCTAGGGAAAGTTATTGCGGAGCAATTACCAGATCAGGCGTTTTTAATCGGTTTGAGTTCCATCTATTGGCGAGAGTCCTGGAAATATGGAGAACGGGCGTATCGATATTGTAATCATGACGTAGGTCATGCGCTGGGTTCCTTCGCCTTCGCAGCTGCTTGCTTAGGGTGGAAAGTGCAAGTAGTCGACAGCTTAAGTGATATTGAAATCAGCATTGTGTTAGGTATAGACAAGCAATCTGGTATCGAAGCCGAACACGTGGATTGCCTGATCGTTGTTTACCCCAATACACAGCAGTGCACGGCAGTAAAAACACCACTCACGATAAACCCCGTTGTTATTCAAGCGCTGCAAGAGTGCAAGTTACTGGGCAACATCAACCGCCTCAGCAACAATCAACTTGAGTGGCCGATTATAGAAAAAGTTGCTTTATCCACTGAAAAATATAGCGATGACGCTTGTAACGCAGATCAGTCCGCTAACAAGCCAATTCAGCCCGGTCATTTACCGCAGTGTAATGAAACCGCCTTTCAAATCATTCATCAACGCCGCAGCGCCTTGGCGATGGATGGTGTTACCGATATGGCGCGGTCCGTTTTTTACGGCATTCTAGGGCGCGTACAGGTAGAACAAAACGGCATGATGTTTGAATGTCTGCCTTGGGCGGCTAACGTTTCCTTGTTTCTATTTGTTCATCGCGTCAGGGATCTACAGCCAGGCCTCTATGTTTTGGTAAGAGATCCATCCCACGAATCCTTATTGAGAAGAAGCACAAACCCCGACTTTCTGTGGGAAAGGCCGGACTTGGAAGATTATGAGTACTTGCGTTTATACCTGCTCGCCCCCCAGGAGGTTAAAGGGGAAGCCAAGGTCATCTGTTGTCACCAGGATATTGCGGCCGACGGCGTATTTTCCTTGGGCATGCTAGCAAGATTTGGCGATGTCATTGCGGAGAAGGGCCCCTGGTACTATCCCCGTTTATACTGGGAAACCGGCCTGATAGGCCAAATACTATACCTGGAGGCCGAAGCTGCTGGTGTGAGCAGTACGGGCATAGGCTGTTTTTTTGACGATGTCATGCACCAGGTGTTGGGTATAAGAAACCACGCCTGGCAAAGCCTCTATCACTTTACCGTGGGGGGGGCCCTTGAAGACCAGCGTTTACAAAGCTATCCCTGCTACCATCATCTGGATTCTTCAGTGCTTTAGTTATCACCCATGAAACTTTCTCAATCAGCCATTGAACATCTCCTCGATACCTGGCCTGTCGCCCGCCTTGCCACAATCACACCCGGCGGGCCGCCACACCAGGTGCCTGTGGTTTTCGTGTACCACGCTGGGCAGCTGTGGTCGCCGGTGGACATTAAACCCAAAGGTAAAAGGGAGCTGGTACGCGTGCTAAATGCCCTGGCTAATCCCGCCGCAAGCCTTCTTCTTGATCAGTATTCCGACGACTGGTCACAGCTTTGGTGGCTATGTATCGACGTAGAAGTTCGGGTCATAAGGCTGAGAGATAACCATCAAGATACAGTGCACAGAGACCTCACCGGTGCCGTTGAAGCTCTACGTCTCAAATACCCCCAGTACCATGGCACTGCAGTTCTACGTGATCCACCGACGCTTCTTGCCATGCGTCCGCTGCGATTTTCCAGCTGGGCTGTAGCGCCTGTGCATGGCGATTTCCTAATTTCTCAATAGTGTCAGAAAGTTAGCTGTTGCCGCTTGCACCAATGAACATTACTCTCGACGGTTCTGGCAAGTTAAAAGTCAGGAACGAAACAATTCCGATCTATTTGCTTCAGGCAACCACCCTACTCGATTCAGCAAGCGCACTTTCCCTTATGTATTCATACTGGGATAGTTTCCCAGAAGAAGTTAATTTGGCAGTACCATCGAGAGGGCTGGTAACGATGATGCGCCTCATGTAATCGAGAAAAAAGGCGCTTGCCGTTCAGGCTATAAAACGTCAGGTAACTATTGCGTTGAGCGAGGCTGGCAATGTCTGGGATGGCGTTGTTAAGCAGAGCAACGAGTGGTTGGAATAAGCAAGGGAGGCCTTATAAAAAGTGCCTTCGTAACTTCGGAGTGTTTGTTCCCCGAATCCTAGCGAAGCTGGCGCCGAACTTGATGTACCAGAGGCGAATCGCTTCGCGGCTGACGGTGATGCCCCGCTCAGCCAAAAGCTCTTCGATATCACGATGACTTAGGTTGAATCGATAGTAGAGCCAGACAGAAAAAATGCCACCCTTACAGTGACATCCTTGTTTATGGGATACGGGGAAAACCTCCCTCCCCCATCGATTTAACGGCTGCGCGCGCCGGCCTGTTCAAAATAATCGGCAACCAGGTTGGTCAGCACATTAACGCCGGTCTTCAGCGTTGACTCATCAACATAGAAAAGCGGTGAGTGATTGCTGGGTTGCGTGGACGGGTCCACATCACCGGGCGACCCACCCAGATATAAAAACAGTCCCGGAGTTTCCAACGCGTAGTAGGAAAAGTCTTCTGCACCAGTGACCAATGGTGACTCAACCACGCCAGCCTCACCTACAACGCGCTTCACAGTGGGCAGCATTTGCGCGGTAAGCGCCGGATCATTGATGGTCACAGGATAGCCAAGAACGATCTCTACCTCGGCGGTGGCACCTGCGCTCAAGGCAATCATCTCTGCGGTGTGCTTCAGCTTCTCGTGAATCTGCGCACGAATACCCATGTCGAAGTTTCGGATGGTACCGACCAGTTCCACTTCATCCGGGATGATGTTGTCGCGCACCCCGCCGGCGATGATGCCAAACGAAATCACCGACGGTGCTTTGGTCACGTCCACCTGGCGGCTGGCGATGGTTTGAACGGCCATGACAATCTGTGCAGCCGTAACGATAGGGTCTACGCCATTCCAGGGCCGCGAACCATGGGTCTGCCGCCCCTTTACCGTAATTGTGAACTGATCAGAGCTGGCCATCGCCGGACCGGACCGATACCCGATCATCCCGGCGGGCAAGTTAGAGAAAGTATGCAAACCGAAAATAGCCTCCGGCTTTCGCCCCTCGAACAGGCCCTCTGCCAGCATCCGTTGCGCACCGCCTGTTTCACCCTCGGGCGCGCCTTCCTCCGCGGGCTGGAAAATAAACATGACCGAACCGGCCAAGTCTTCTTTAACGCCGACCAAAGCCCTGGCTGCGCCGAGCAACATTGCAATGTGCGTGTCGTGGCCGCAGGCGTGCATTACACCAACATCATTACCGCGGTAGGTACCCCGCGCCTTGGATGCAAACGGCAGATCAACCTGCTCCTCTACCGGCAAGCCATCGATGTCCGCGCGCAACGCGACCAGTGGCCCAGGTTTACCACCTTTGAGAACGGCAACAACGCCGGTTGAGGCAATACCCGTCTCTGGCTTGAGGCCCAGGGCACGAAGTTCCTTGACTATTCGCTTGGCGGTTTCAAACTCCCGATTGCTCAGCTCGGGATTTTGATGGAAGTGCCGCCGCAAGGCAATAACGTCGGGTTCCAGCGCGTCGCCTGCCCGCAACAGGCGTTCATTGAGTGCACCGTCAGCACGCGCAGCACTCGACACCACAGAGAAACCCAGCGCAGGCAGCGCGAAAAAAAGAAACAAGATAGATAGACGCATAATGAACCTCAACCAATAATGGGCTCCAATAGTAGCTCAAAGCAAGGCGCTGCTAAACCATCCCTCAACAATCCACTCCAAGCCTAATGAAATCAGCAACTACCGCGACTTAACTTAGCGGTACACGTAGGCTGCAAGGTACGATCTGCAGGCCTATAATGCCGACGCAGCAACAATGGGGTCTCGATGAAACTATCAAACAAACGCAGTGGTACTGCTCCTGCCGTAATCTGGATGATTATGGCCCTCGTCGGGTTCTCACTGCTGGCGGTAGCCAGTCGCGAATTGACAATGCAGATGGCTACGCTGGACATCCTGTTCTGGCGCAGCGTGATTGGCTTTACCCTGATTAGCTTGTTGCTCCTAAAGTCGGGGGTACGCTCAGTGGCAGATCTGCAGCTCAATCTGCTGGGGTGGCACATGCTGCGCAACACCGCCCACTTTGCAGGACAGTGTGCCTGGTTGATGGCAATCGCCGTACTGCCACTGGCGGAGGTATTCGCACTTGAGTTCACTACGCCCCTGTGGGCGGCCCTACTGGCAGCCTTGTTTCTGGGCGAGGCATTGAACCGCGGGCGCTGGATATCTCTGTTATTGGGTCTTGCGGGCGTATTGGTGATACTGCGGCCAGGGGCAGCGGTGATCAACCCGGCCAGTCTGATTATGTTGGCCGGTGCTTTGGGTTTTGGGGTGAACGTTATTATCACTCGCAAACTGACCCTGCTGTTCGAGGGGCATCGGCAGACCTACCTGCTGATACTGTTCTTCATGACCGGCATGCAGGGCCTGTTCTCGCTCCTGGCACTGCGGTCGGACGTGTCACTGCCCGAGCCTGAACTGTGGTTGTGGCTGGCTGTGGCAGCCGTAACCGCCCTGGCAGCGCACTATTGTCTCAGCAAAGCCCTGTCCCTGGCGGATGCGGCGGTAGTAATGCCTATCGACTATCTACGCCTCCCGTTGATAATGCTTGTGGCTTGGTGGCTTTATGGAGAGGTGGTCAGTCTTCCGCTGATGATTGGGGCAGCTTTGATCGTCGCCGCTAATGCTGTGGGGCTGTATATGGAGACTTCGAGAGTGAAGAGGCAGGTGGCCGGGTTGAACCCAGAGGAGTAGGTGTTGCGTCGACCGGTTGAAACCAAGCTGTAGAGCATCCGACTATGGGTAATGACTCATAGACTGATGCCGGTGGCGGACTTCTGCGCAGTGTCCTTGATCCGCAGTTGCCTGAAGCTGGGGAGGTTTTGGGTGGGGGTGCCTACCGGGGCATTGATTCCAGGGCATGACTGAACACCGAGGTCGCTCAAGCATACTTAGCGCGAATAGCCACCTTGTCAACTTTGCCCACTGCGGTCAGAGGTATGATCTCCACAAACTCCACCGCCTTCGGTAGCTTGTAGCCTGCAATAAATTCTCGACAGTGCTCGATCAGGTCATCTGCACTGACGGAAGCACCTGCCTCAAGAACCACGTCGGCGTGGACCACTTCACCCCATTTTTCATGGGGTAATCCCACTACCGCGCAGTCGCTTACCGCCGGATGACGGTAGAGTGCATTTTCAACTTCCACGGAGTAAACGTTCTCCGCGCCGGTGACGATCATGTCCTTGATACGATCGACAAGGTAGAGGTAATTGTCATCACTGAGATAGCCTGCATCCCCGGTGAGCAGCCAACCACCCTGCAACACTTCTGCCGACTGCTCCGGCATGTTGAGGTAGCCCTGCATGAGGAAGGGCGCGCGCAGACATACCTCGCCTATGTCTCCGCTAGCCAGGGGCACACCTTCACTATCGCGAATTTCTATGTCGACACCGAGCGCGGCCCTGCCGACTGAACGCGTGCGACCGGATGCAAAGCCCGCTTCGCTATGATCCTCCTCGGGCAGTATGGTGGCGGGTACGCATTCGGTTTGACCGTAGATCTGCATCAGGCTGACGCCGGGCATTTGCTGCCGCAGTTGCTTTATCAAGCCCTCGTCTATAGGCGAAGCGCCATAGCGAATGTGGGCCAGTGAACTGATGTCATAGTCACCAAAAGTGGGGTGGTCCCGCAGTATCTTTATCATGGTTGGAACCATCAGGCAGTGGACAATCTTTTCCTTCTCTATCAGCTGCAGCAGTTTTTCAGGGTCGAAGGCGGGCAGTATGAATAGGCTGTTTGCCAACATCAGTGACACATTGGAAACGGCTATGCCGCTGATATGAAACAGGGGCGTTACCAGGGCGCCGTTGCCGCGGTTCCAAAAGCCCTCGGCAATGTTGATAGCCATGCCCGTGGTATGGGTGGCGTGGGAGTGCATCACACCCTTGCTCTTGCCGGTGGTGCCGACGGTGTAATTGAGGAAGGCCGTAGTGTCCGCGTCGCTGGAGCGGTCCGGTAACGGCGTCGCGTCCGGGACCAACTCCGCATAAGAGGCCAGTCCCATGGGCGCCGGCGATTGATCGCCGATGTACAGCAGGGGTTGCACGCTCTCGCAACGTTCCTGCATAGCCAGGCCCATCTCCAGAAAAGCGTCATCGACCACCAGGATGGAGGGCGCGAAATCATCGATGGACTGGCTTAGTTCGAAAGCAGACCAGCGAAAATTCAAATAGTTGGCTATCATCCCCGCCCAAATCGCCGCCTGGAAGCAGAGAATGGCCCGGTCGCTGCTCAGTGAGAGCACGCCCACGCGCTCGTCTGTGCCGGGAGCCATGTCGGCGAAAACTGTTGCACAGCGAGATACCTGGTCATAGACCTGAGCATAGCTGGTGCTGCGATCAGCAAAGACCATGACAGTTTGATCGGCATTGCTATGCCGGGCGCGATGAATACTCTGGGTTAAGGATATAGGTAGGTTCCATTACTTTTATATGTAGAGACTAGCTCAATACAAGCAACCCGCAACTTCTGCCACAGTCGGGATTTCCCAGGGATTAACCATACAAGTTAACTTTTTGAGGCCAGAGGAATCTAGCCTGGTCGCCTCATGAGATTGCTCTGCCCTGTTATTGGTGTACCGAGAATTATCATGAATAACATCTGGGCTGGGCGCCTAGCCGGAATCGGTGTCGCTTGTAAGTATTCATGAGTCGAGTTGAGCAAAATCGGCCATTTAACTTGCCGCTACCATCTACGACTAGGATACTATGGAATGTCCTACCTGAGCACTAGGGTCGAAGGCCTCAAATATTCCCAGCAGGAGTTTCCAACCATTATTGTTAATGATGACTCAGTGCAAATCGTAGCCCAAGCTACCTCCTGGGTTTGGGCGAACCGGGCACCCCTGTCTAACCCCGTGCGGATTAATCATACCGAGTATGTGCTCACCGCGAATGAGGCTCCCAGGGGAGTCGAAATTGTAGTTTGCGACAGAGCCCTTTTACCAGCGTCTATATAAATAGGTAATTTATGAGTGTTTCTCGTCGCAAATTTGTTAGTGGGGCCTTAGGTGCAGGGGCAGCTGTTCCCGTTCTCGCCGGCTGTAGTTCTGAATCAATTAAAAACACTTCTCCTGGTCGTTTTTCCCACGGAGTTGCCAGCGGCGATCCCCTGCAAGATAGAGTCATTATTTGGACTCGACTAACAACCGAAGCAGCCACAGCCGAAGTCAGTTGGCAAGTCGCAAGCGACGCGCGTTTTAATGAGCTCATATCTTCCGGAACCCTAATGACCGACGCAAGCCGTGATCACACGGTTAAGGTGGATGTCACCGGTTTACAGAGTGGTAGCAGTTATTACTATCGATTCCTCTACGACGATCAAATATCTACCGCAGGTCGAACCCGCACACTCCCAGGCGGCAAGCCTGAAAACTTCGGCCTGGCAACGGTTTCCTGTTCCAACTTTCCTATGGGTTACTTCAATGCCTATCATCACCTCGCCAAAAGAGATGATGTGGATGTAGTTTTACACCTTGGTGATTACATTTATGAATACGCCAACGCGGTATACGGCGATGGCGCTGCATTGAACCGAGTGCCAAAACCCAATAAAGAATGCACAACAATAGAAGATTATCGCCAACGCTACGCCTGCTATCGACAAGATGAAGACTTACAAGCGGTACACGCACGCCACCCGTTCATTTTGATCTGGGACGATCATGAATTCGCTAACAACGCCTGGATAAAAGGTGCCGAGAATCACAGTGATTCGGAGGGTTCCTGGGCTGAACGACGGGCCGCGGCTACCAAAGCCTACTTCGAATGGATGCCAATTAGAGATAGCGTCGGTGACCGACAACAACGTATCTACCGAAGTTTTCAGGTGGGCGATCTATTCGACTTAATCATGCTGGATACGAGAGTTATTGGTAGAGATGAACAGATAGACGACGATAACAAAGATAACTTAGGCAACCCAGAGCGCAGTCTATTGGGCACCCAGCAAGAGCATTGGCTGGCAGGCGAATTGTCCGCTTCAAAGCAACATCAAACCTTGTGGAGAGTATTGGGGCAACAAGTGGTCATCGCGCAAGTCATTGGCGAAAACGGTGAAGTACTCAATACTGATTTTTGGGATGGCTATCCAGCAGCTCGCTCACGATTACTACAGCAGTTGGGCGATGAAGATATCGCCAACAATGTCGTATTAACGGGGGACGTTCACTCGTCATGGGCTAACGATGTAGCCGAGAACCCCTTCGACCCAAAAAGCTATAACCCCGAGACTGGTGAAGGCGCTTTGGCAGTAGAGTTTGTGACTCCTGCTGTAAGTTCCCCCGGCATTTCTCCAAGGGAAAAGGCAGAGCGGTCCGCTCAAAATTTAGTAGCTTCACACCCGCACATAAAATATGTCGACTTGTTTCACCGAGGTTATATGGTTCTTGATATTAATCGGGAAAACATAACTAATAGTTGGTACCACGTCGACACCGTACTAACTCGCCCTGGCAGAGAAACTTTAGCCAAACAATATCGAGTAACGCTTAATAAACCTGGACTGTCAGAGGTTTAGGGAACACAGGGTCAGGTCTCCCGTTTCCCAAAGAGATTGAATGGGAAATGGGAGACCTGACCCTGTGCGCGTGAGGCTAGCGCCTGGACAATACCACTCTGTACCGGGCCTCACCGCTGCGAACCCGCGCCATCGCCTCGTTGATCTGGTCAAACGAATAGCTTTCTATCACTGGCTTGATATCGTGCTGGACCGCAAACTCCAACATCTTGGCAATCGCTGCCGGGCTGCCAACGGGAGAGCCTGAAATGGAGCGCTGACGTGCCATCAGATCAAACACGGAAATCCCCAGCGGTTTTGTGGCCGCACCGACGAAGTGCAATCGTCCTTTGGGACGCAGGGTTGAGGTGTACATCTTCCAATCCAGATTGACGGCCACCGTGGAGATGATCAGATCAAAGCGACTGTCCGCCTG
>JBALVT010000063.1:0-20839 GCA_036961345.1 Halioglobus sp. | reverse complement strand
GTTTTTTGCAGCCCATCGACCGCCCTTATGGGGCCCGCTCTCGTCGAAGGGAGGCGCACTATACGCAGCAGAATTTTACAGGGCAAGTACTTTTTTTCGATATTTACCAAATGCCAATTTTTGCCCTTTCGCGCAGGCCTCAGCGGCCCCCAGAAGCCACATAAACAAGACCACTACTTTAAGATACTTCGAACAAGTGATATTTCTTTTTACCCAGCTTGACCAGGTAAAACCTGCCATATAGCGCAGAGCCCAAGGGGAAACAGGCCGCAACATCACCATTGCTGCCCCAGTCGATAGGCTCACTGTTTACAGTAACCGCAGCGCGCCCCAAGGCGTCTTTAACTTGTTTTCCAGAGCCTGCCATACCCGCCTCGACCAACAACTGTGTAACCGTCTCCGGAAACTGATCACGGCCAATCGAACTCGCGGGCATGCCGTCCTGGAGAAGTTGTTGCAGGTCGCCATCAGACAATGCGTCTATGGAACCACTAAATAAAGACTCTGTGATGCGCTCGGCTGCTCCCAGCCCTTCCTCACCATGCACCAACCGCGTGACCTCTCTTGCCAATAAAGCCTGCGCCTCAGGCCGGCCTTGTCGATTGGTATCTGCCACCTGTAATGCATCTATATCGGCCACTTCAAGAAAAGTGAAGTATTTCAAAAACTTATAAACATCACTATCGGCGACATTTAGCCAGAATTGATAGAAGGCATAAGGTGAAGTTCGAGCGGGATCCAGCCAAATCGTACCGGATTCGGTCTTGCCGAATTTAGTGCCGTCCGATTTGGTGATCAATGGCATGGTCAGGCCGAACACCTGCTTGCCGTGCTGCCTGCGAGCCAGATCAATGCCGCCGGTAATATTACCCCATTGATCTGAACCACCGATCTGCAGTGAGCAGTCGTAGCGCACGCTCAATTCAGAAAAATCGTAAGACTGCAGGATCATGTAAGTGAACTCAGTGAAACTGATACCCTCGCCCTCACGGTCAATGCGTTGCTTGACCGACTCTTTTTGGATCATGGTATTAATAGAAAAATGCTTCCCAACATCTCGCAAAAACGTCAATACATCGAGGTCTTGCGTCCAGTCCAGATTATTCACAACGATCGCAGAGGTTTCGCCGGTATCGAACTCGACAAATTGCGCCACCTGCTTTTCTATTTGCTCGACCCACCTGGTAACTACGTCAGGTGTGTTGAGCTGGCGCTCCTCGGATTTGAAACTCGGATCACCAATCAAACCCGTGGCCCCACCTACAAGCGCCAAAGGCCTGTGCCCTGCCAGCTGGAATCTACGTAGCATTAATAGAGGGACTAAAGAGCCGATATGCAAACTATCCGCAGTGGGATCAAAGCCACAGTAGAGCGTCCTTGATCCGCCATCCAGCCAGGCGGATAGTCCATCTTCTCCAGCTATCTGGAAGATCAACCCTCTGGCACGAAGGTCGGTTAATAGTGCACTGCTCATGTGGCGGCTCTCTGAAATCTAAAGATGGCGAAATACAAGGGGCGACAACGATACAACACCTCATTACATTTTCAAACCCGGGCATACGCCACACCTACAGATCGGCGCGATTTTCTTATATAATGGCCGGAATATTGAAGCGCAAAAGACAGAAGGGAACATGCTAGCAGCGAAGAAAGCGCGAGGGGCCACCGCAATTCGCAAGGACTCAGGACTAACCGGCAAGCAGATGCTTGCAGCGGGAAGCGTTTTCGCCTGCCTGACAATAATTGCCATACTCGCCGTTGCAAGCAATTCACAGCCGAGTAAACCAACGTATTTTGCACACACTGACAAGACCACATCGCAAACCCAAGCAGACGCAGAACAACTGCCTGCAAGCTCATCAGGTGGCACCACCGTCCAGCTTTCCGCCCCCGCCACCCCACCAGAGCAACCCTGGCAGAGCCACACCGTAAAGAAGGGCGAAAATCTCTCGTTGATTTTCAAACACGCCGGTTATTACGATCGCGATGTCTACGCTATTACCCAGCATGCAGCAGACGGCAAATCTTTAACGCGAATATTTCCCGGCCAAACCATTTCATTCCAAGCGAATGACGCAGGACAGCTAGCGGGCTTGCACCATATCATTTCCAAACTCGAAACCGTCAAGTACAAACGCACTGAAAACGGGTTTGTATCGGAGCGAGAATTACGGACCCCGCAGGCAAGACAAGCCTGGGCGACAGCGGAAATCAGCTCTTCCTTGTTTCTGGCCGGGCAAGAGGCCGGCCTGACACATAATATGATTATGGAGATGGCCAACATCTTCGGCGGTGTTATAGATTTCGTTCTGGACCCAAGAAAAGGCGATACCATCCACTTACTGTATGAAGAACTGTACATCGACGGGGAAAAATACAGCACCGGGAAAATACTTGCCGCTTCTTTTACCAATCAGGGCAAAACCTTTAATGCCTATCGCTATGAAGATTCTCAGGGCGACTCCAGCTACTACAACGAAGACGGAGTCAGCATGCGCAAGGCCTTCTTGCTAGCACCTTTAGACTTCACAAGAATCAGCTCAAATTTTAACTTGCGCCGCCTACACCCTATTTACAAAACCACTCGCCCTCACCGAGGCACAGACTACGCGGCCTCTACGGGCACACCGGTATTCTCTGTAGGAGACGGCAAAGTGCTAAAAACCGGCTATAGCAGAGCTAATGGTAATTATGTCTTTATTGGGCATGGCGCGGCTTACGTTACCAAGTATCTTCATCTACACAAACGCAAGGTAAAACAGGGGCAGCGAGTTTCACAAAGTCAGATTATTGGCACCGTGGGCTCTACTGGCGCTGCCACGGGGCCACATTTGCACTATGAGTTCTTGGTGAATGGCGTTCATCGCAACCCGCGGACCATCCACAAACAATTACCAAAAGCCAAAAGCCTCGCATCAGGCGAAATGCCCAGATTTAAGAAGGAAATCGCAGAAACCTCAACGGAACTTGCCGCTCTGCAAACCGATACCCGCCTGGCACTGAATGAGGCTCCATCATCACGCACTCGCTAACAGTTGCGTCGTGAGTCGCAACGATAAAGGCGAAGACCTCTACATAGGCCTGATGTCAGGCACTAGCATAGACGCAATCGACAGCGCGATTGTCAAATACCAGGACGGAAAAATCACTCTTGTTGCAACACGAGAACACAGCATTCCTGGTAAGACCCGGGACCGCATAGCCAAAATCAGTGAAACCGGCGATGATGAAATCGAGCGTCTTGGTCGACTCGACAAAGAACTGGGCATTCTTTTTGGTGAAGCGACATTGGCCTTGCTGCAACAGGCCAAATTAGCAGCCCACGACATTGCCGCCATTGGAAGCCACGGCCAAACCATTCGCCATCGACCGCCTTCGGGGCTCACACATCCAGATCAAAGCTTTACTTTGCAAATAGGCGATCCAAACACCATTGCGGAGCAAACGGGTATAACGACAGTTGCAGATTTCCGGCGCCGGGATATCGCCGCTGGGGGCGAAGGTGCACCACTCGCCCCGGGCTTCCACGCAGCTGTATTTGCCCAGCCAGGCATAAATAGAGCAATCGTAAATATCGGCGGCATAGCAAATGCATCAATCTTGCGCGGCACAGATTTGATAGCGGGCTACGACACAGGGCCAGGCAATACACTTCTGGATAACTGGATTCTCAAACAACGGGGTACACCCTACGACAAAAGCGGCAATTGGGCGGCAGAAGGCCTAGTCAGTGAACCTCTTCTTCAAATATTACTCTCACATCCATATTTCACAAAGACCGGGCCCCGCAGTACAGGCAAAGAAGCCTTTAATCTGGACTGGCTGGATCAATGCCTTTCGACATTACCGAAAATGGAAGCCCGGGATATTCAGGCCACTTTGGCAGAGCTCACGGCAGCAAGTATCGTAAAAGGCATCGCTAACAGCGGAATTGAGATTGAGGAAGTCTATATCTGCGGCGGCGGAGCACACAATACCGACCTTATGCGTAGATTGTATAACGAGCTTACACCGGTAGTGCTTGATTCCACCATTGCCATTGGAATGCACCCGGATTGGGTTGAGGCCGCAGCCTTTGCATGGCTGGCACGCCAAACACTGGAACAACTGGCGGGGAACGCTCCCGTAGTAACAGGGGCGGCAGGGCCGCGAATACTTGGGGGGATATTTCCGGGAAACACAATACTCAAGGTTTAAAAATAGAGATAGTTTCGCTCTTTAACCAAACGGTTTATTTCTGAAGGACCGTAGGGAACAGTGTCAACAAAAGGCTGCAAATCTTCTACTTTGACACTGGCGCCTCCCATCCAGGTTTCGCAGGCCTTGATATCCACCACCCCCAACGCCGACAAACGGGCCGCCAGGTCCACCGTGGCTTTATTATTCAAGTAGTTCTGCCTGAGCAGGATGCGAACTTCAGGGCCATGCAGCACAAAGGTTACAGGAACTGGCGAGTCTAAAGGCAATGCGCCTTCTATCAATAACTGGTCGGCCCTGACCAATACGCTGCGAAACTCTTCCGCAGTGTGAAGCTCAATCTCAGCCAGGTATTGCTGGCCCTCGAGATACACCTGGTCGGTTTCCTGAGCGGATACACTGGCACACAGCAGCACGCCTAGCACCGCCACGACCCTCAAGAACGATAGCATTAAGCAGAGTCTAAATTGAAAAAGACGAGCCGCAGCCGCAGGTGGCGGTGGCATTAGGATTATTTATCACAAAACGGGAGCCTTCCAGACCTTCTGTGTAATCGACTTCAGAGCCAGCCAAATATTGAAAGCTCATAGGATCGACAAGCACTACGACGCCTTCTTTCTCGATTATGGTGTCGTCATCAGCCATTAACTCGTCAAACGTAAAGCCGTACTGGAACCCCGAACAACCGCCGCCCGTAATGAAAACCCGCAACTTCAGCTCGTCATTCTCTTCTTCGGTAACCAGATCGCGCACCTTCTGCACAGCCCGCGCAGACAGGTTAATACCGGTTGGATTAAATGTTTCAGCTACTGACATGATCAATCTCTAGAGTAAGCAGGCATAAGCCAAAGTGAGCATTAAATCAAAACTCACCAATACAACAACACCCAATTATCGTAAATCCGACTAAATTAGTCAACTTTTGCCAGGGTCGCTGGAAACGCGTTTGCCAAACGCCAGGCCGCCCTCTTCAGAAACGCTCACGGCCTGTTCCTTTGCCTTGGGTTTCGCCGTGTTCTCCGCTGGCGCAACCACGTGCTGCAAACTGCCGTTGACCTGAGATCCGACGGCCATTTCTACCATTGAATAAAAGACGTTCCCCTGAACCTGCGCCTTGGAGGCCAGTTCCAGATGGCGACTGGAATGTACATCCCCTTCAATGGAGCCATTGACCACCACCGACGGGGCACTGATATCGCCCTCAACCCGGCCTTTGTCAACGACTCTCACACAGGCATCTTTGTCGGGTGTCGCAACGATATTGCCTTGAACAAGGCCTTCTACGTCAAGGTTTCCGCTAAAATGGATATCCCCAACAATGACGGTATCCCTGGAGACCAGCGTAGTACCCCCCGAAACACCAACACCACCTTTTTTACTTCCCAACATAGCTAAACCTCTCTTGTACTGACCAGGGGAACTCTTGATTAATTTCCACTTTTTTCGGTGAAGTGGCTCGCGCCACTATCGAGATAGCCTTTGGCTCAAAATTGTGAGGAAGTACTAACTCACCCTCTATGGCCTGAAAATAGCGGAATCTCAAAGCAATATTCTCATCCTCAACAGCCTCACTGAGCTCCGCAAGTGAGATCTGGAGGGGTTGACCCTCCACCACTCCCGCCACCTTCACAGACAGTGAGCCTTTAAGCAAGCCGTGCTTTCGAGCCTCCTGTTGAGCGACAATTCGATAGGCAAATCGATTGTCTGTGCCAGTGGCTATCAACTCTATAGGCCGCAGAGTCAGGCCTTTGGCAATATCATCTGGCGCCATCAGGCTACGATAGAATCGCAGACTTTCTTCAAGCTTCAGGATTTGTTCTTTTTGCGCGGCGAGCTCCTGGCGAACCATTTCCAGCGCAACACGATCAACCTCGCTACGCGTGCCACTAATATCGAGCTCGCTCTCCATAAGCTCAAATTTTTGATCAGTTGCCGGCTGTGCCAGTTGCATGTCGCGATATTTTTTAGGGTCTATGCCCATCCCGCTATAGGCAGCACGCTGACCTAAATAAAAGCCCATCGCCAGTAACACTGCCATTAACACCGCCGCGACCACAACCTGGATCTCTCGACGCCTGACATGGTGACGTTTAACAACTGTTTGATAACGGGGCTGCGACATTAGATAGTGCCTCTAGGGCATTAACCCCACTGCGCCAAGCCCCATAGTCTCGGGCAATCCAAGCATAATATTCATGTTCTGGACCGCCTGACCCGATGCCCCTTTAACCAAATTATCAATAACCGACATAACGACTACCGTGTCACGCCCCTGAGGCACTGATACAGCGATCTGGCAACGATTCGCACCTTTCACAGTCCTGGTCTGCGGGAACTGGCCTGCTGGCAATACGTCAACAAACGGCTCATCCGCATAAAACGACTCATATAGCCCCTGCAAATCAACATTCTTGTCACGCAGCCTGCCATAAAGTGTGGAGTGAATCCCTCTGATGATCGGCAGCAGATGCGGAACAAATGTCACCGAAGCAGCTTCTTGCGCCATATCTGACAAACCCTGTTCGATTTCCGGCAAGTGTCGATGTCCACCGACGGCATAAGCCTTGAAACTGTCACTGGCCTCACTCAACAGATTATCTATCTTGGCCTGCCGACCGGCTCCACTTACCCCTGAAGCCGAGCTGGCAATGAGATGCGCACTATCGATCAATCCGTTCGAAAGCAGGGGAAGAAAACCCAATTGCACCGAGGTAGGGTAACAACCAGGGCAAGCCACCAGCTGTGCACTGGCTATAGATTCCCGGTTTACCTCCGGCAGGCCATACACTGCGCTACTCAAAAGCTCCGGGCTGGCATGAGGCTCGCCATACCACTGCGACCAAAGTTCAGCATCCCGGATACGATAATCGGCCGACAAATCTACGATACGCGCTCCACCGGCTAACAACTCTGGCACGAGGTTCATTGCAACATTGTGAGGGGTCGCAAAAAAGACCACGTCACAGGCCACCAGTGTTTTAACATCCGGCTCGCTAAACGCCAGATCATAATGGCCGCGCAGATTGGGATACAGGTCATCAACCCGGCGACCGGACTCAGCTCGCGAAGTAATAGTAACCACTTCGGCCTGCTCGTGTTGCGCCAACAAGCGCAACAGTTCCACCCCCGTGTATCCTGTACCCCCGACAATGCCAACCTTAACCATTAACCCAACCTCTTACGTAACACAAAACACCCAACCGTTTTTATCGGCGGTCGGATAGTATAAAAGCAATATCACCTCAGATAACTGGTAATATTGGACTTTCGACAAATACTACGGACTTTCTGTGCGAAAGCTGTTCCACAAATACCGCAGAACGCTGGGTGATTATCAGTCAATTTTGTCCTATGCATTGCTCGGTGTCATCGGCGGCATGGCATCTGGGCTTGTGGTATTGGCATTTGAATTAGCAATCAATCAATTGGCGCTCTTATGGGGCGTAGGCCACGGAGCAGAAGGGTTTGAGACACTTCCTCGCTGGCAGATCTTTGCACTGCCTGCCGGCGGCGCACTGCTATTGGGGCTGGGCTTTTCCCTAATTAAACCCGAGGATAGAGAAACCGGCATAGTTCATGTGATCAGTCGCATGCACTCGCACTACAGCGTTCTGCCGCTGCGCAATGCCCTGGTGCAGTTTGTCGGCGGAATACTGGCAATCACAACCGGACAATCGGGTGGACGCGAGGGCCCGGGCGTACATCTGGGCGGCGCCGTTAACAGCCTTCTCGGTCAGGGGCTGCAGCTGCCTAACAACAGCCTGAGAATTCTCATCGCCTGCGGCACTGCTGGTGGAATCTCCGCGGCATTTCACACACCACTCGCGGGGGTAATCTTCGCGATGGAAGTTATCATGATGGAATATTCCGTGGTGGGTTTCATACCGGTCATCCTTGCGGCAGTCACCGCCTCCGCTATTAGCATCAACCTGAACACCGGGCTCACCGTATTCAGCCACTCAGAGGTAGCGTTAAGCTCGCTGTGGGAGATTCCCTACATAATTTTGCTGGGTATCTGTTGCGGCATGGCAGTAGCCGGTTTCATAAAAGTCAGCAGCCTGTCATCCCGCTTGGGCCACTGGCCAATCGCGGTTCGCTTCGCTCTGGCTGGTGCGCTCACCGGTGGCCTGGCACTTTATGTGCCCGAAATATTAGGTATGGGTTATGACACACTTCGCCTGGCCATACTCGGCCAAATAGCCCCTGTAGCGCTGATTACCATTGCGGCTTGTAAAATTCTCGCCACCAGTTTTAGCTGTGGTGTCGGCATGCCCATAGGCATTATAGGCCCAAATCTACTGATCGGCGCTTGTATTGGCGGCGCATTGGGATATCTCGGACACGCAACCATGCCCGAATTGGCCTCCAAGCCGGAACTTTATATTGTCATTGGTATGGCGGCCTCCATGGGCGCGGTCCTGAATGCCCCCCTGGCAGCCATTCTCGCGGTGGTGGAACTTACCAACACTGTCCATATTGCCATGCCGGCCCTGCTTGCCATAGTAGCCGCAACCCTGACCAATACCGGCGGGTTTCGCCAGCGTTCAGCACATCAAACGGTGTTAAAACAACTGCAGCGCCTGGTCCCAGACGATCCGATAAACCAATTGCTACACCGCACAGCGGTCACTTCTAGCCTTGAAGTAAGCGTGGTCAAAGTCTCAGTAAACCTGGACCCTGCACGCGCCGATTTACTATCAAAAGCGACACCCGGCTGGTGCCTGATTGAGCGCGACACCGAAGTTCTTTATCTGGTTCGCGGGCCAGATCTGGTGAATTGGCTGGCGGAGAAAAATAGCGACAGCGATGATCTGGACCTGACGCAGGCAGATATTCGGCGCTGGACAATTGCAGCCATACCGGCTCAGGCTACTTTGCGACAGGCACTTGATACAATGCATGCAAAAACCGTAGAAGCAGTTTGGGTCTACGCTCGAGAGCGAGGTGGCACACCAGTGTTACAGGGCATTGTGACCCGCGAGGCGGTAGAGCATTTTTCTCTGTCTAAATTGTAATCAAGCCCGTTAAGGATTCTTCATGCTCTGGCTTAAAGCCTTTCACATTATTTTTGCTGTCTGCTGGTTTGCCGGCCTGTTCTACTTGCCGAGGATTTTTGTCTATTACGCCGCCAGTGAGCATATCGAAACCAAGACACAGCTGGCCATCATGGCGCGCAAACTGTACCGTTTTGTCACGCCATTCATGTTGATCACCATTGCGCTTGGGATTGCCATGATGACGCAAAACCTCGAGTACTACCTGCAAGCCAAATGGTTGTGGTTGAAACTAGCCGGAGTGGCTTTTTTAATTGTGTATCACTTCCAGTGCGGCAGATATGTAACCATCATCAACCAGCACGAAAATACCCACTCACATGTGTTTTATCGCTTCTTCAATGAGGTGCCGGTTCTGTTCCTGTTCCCAATTGTAATTCTGGCGGTACTAAAACCGTTTTGACGGTGCGTCCGGGCGGGCAACGCTAAAACTATCACGGACTGGATCAGGGAGAAGACAGCCGCTGGATATTCTCCTTCCCAAGCACGATAATCTCCTCTCAACACTCAGGACCCAATCCAATGACCGACTCAGAACAACTGTTTGAGCGCGCCAAAAAACATATTCCCGGCGGCGTGAACTCTCCCGTCCGCGCCTTTAAGGCGGTAGGTGGTACGCCCGTTTTTATCGAGCGCAGCGAAGGTGCATATTTTTACGACCCGCAGGGCAGGCGGTATATTGACTATGTACTGTCCTGGGGCCCAATGATAATGGGCCACAACCATCCGGCGGTACGCGAAGCGGTTATCAGGCAAAGCGAAAAAGGATTGAGCTTTGGCGCACCTACCGAGCTGGAAACTGAGCTGGCCGAACGTTTGTGCGCAATCATGCCTGGAATGGATATGGTGCGAATGGTGAACTCCGGTACGGAAGCCACTATGAGCGCGATTCGACTGGCGCGCGGCTATACAGGTCGAGATGCGATTGTGAAATTTGAAGGCTGTTATCACGGTCACTCCGACTCCTTATTGGTAAAAGCCGGCTCCGGTGCTTTGACGATGGGCGTGCCCAGCTCTCCCGGCGTGCCCGCATCGCTGGCAGATCACACAATAACCTTGAATTATAACGATAGCGCAGGGGTCAGAGCGGCCTTTGACGAAATGGGCGACAAGATCGCCTGTGTGATTGTTGAGCCCGTCGCCGGCAATATGAACTGTATTCCACCTGCTGAAGGATTCCTTCAGACCTTACGGGAAGTCTGCAACAATAGCGGCGCTGTTCTAATTCTCGACGAGGTCATGACCGGTTTTCGCTTTGGCTTACAAGGTGCGCAGGGCTTTTACTCAGTGGAGGCTGACCTCACAACCCTCGGCAAAGTGATTGGGGGGGGCATGCCGGTGGGCGCATTCGGTGGCAAACGCGAAATCATGGAACACATTGCTCCTCTGGGTCCGGTCTATCAAGCCGGCACTTTGTCCGGTAATCCCATCGCGATGGCTGCGGGGCTCGCCACGTTGGATATCATATCCGAACCGGGGTTTTATGAACCGCTGTTCGACAATACGGCGGCGCTGTGCACCGGGCTACAAGCTGCGGCAGATTCCGCAGGTGTGCCCTTCACCACCAATCACGCCGGTACGATGTTTGGTGGTTTCTTTACAACGGAAGCGCAGGTGAGCAACTACACTCAGGTTATGGCCTGCGACACGGATCGTTTTAATCGCTTCTTTCACGACATGTTGAATGCGGGCATTTACCTGGCACCGGCCTCCTATGAAGCAGGCTTCATGTCCAGCGCCCATAGTGCTGAAGATATTGCCGAAACCATTGCAGCGGCACAATCGGCTTTCGCAAAAGGATAATCAGATGACCTTCAACACTCAACGAGGCGCCTTTCCCGAGACTCGCATGCGACGCCTGAGGGCCAGCACTTTTTCCCGGCGCCTGGTACGGCAGAACCTGTTAACTCCGGCGGACCTGATTTATCCCGTTTTTGTTCTCGAAGGCAGCGGAGCGCGCGAGGCCATTCCTTCCATGCCAGGCGTAGAAAGATTAAGTATTGATCTACTGGTAGAACTGGGGCGGGATATTTTAAGTCTCGGAATACCGGCAATCGCCCTGTTTCCCGTTGTTAGCGCTGAACACAAAAGCCTTTTGGCTGAAGAGGCCTACAATGCCGATGGTTTAGTCCAGCGTGCAGTGCGCACGCTTAAAGACGCCCTGCCCGAGCTCGGAATTATCACCGACGTGGCTCTGGATCCATTTACCACCCATGGCCAGGACGGAATCATTGATGACAAGGGCTATGTCCTGAACGATGTCACGACAGAAATATTGGTACAGCAATCGCTATCACATGCGCTCGCAGGCGCGGATGTGATTGCTCCATCAGATATGATGGATGGTCGAATAGGCGCAATTCGCAGCGCTCTGGAGGCAGGCAGTTTTTTCAATACCCTGATCATGGCCTATTCGGCAAAATACGCATCATCTTACTATGGCCCCTTTCGCGACGCAGTCGGCTCTTCTGGAAATATCAAAGGAGGCAATAAATCCAGCTATCAGATGGACCCGGCAAATAGCGATGAAGCGCTGCATGAGTGCGCCCTGGACCTGTCAGAGGGCGCCGATATGATCATGGTAAAACCCGGCATGCCCTACCTGGACATTGTGCGCAGGGTTAAAGAAGAACTTAAGGCTCCCACATTCGCTTATCAGGTGAGCGGTGAATACGCGATGCACATGGCGGCTTTCCAGAACGGTTGGCTGCAGAAAGAGCCCGTTATGCTCGAATCGCTACTGGCTTTTAAGCGGGCGGGTTGTGATGGCATCCTGACGTATTTTGCCATCGACGCTGCCCGAGCACTACAGTAGGCAATTTTGTGCACGGGAAATACGCTTTTATATTTATTCTTTTGTGCGCAGGAGTGCTGGCAGGTAAAAACGCCGATGCAGAATGCGAGTGCATCTGGGAAGGTTCGTTTAGCGAGGTGCAGGAGCGAACCGACCTGGTGGTCAGCGGCACAGTTATCGAAGGCAAGGGGAATTCAATAGATCTCAATGTTGACCAGATTCTGCGCGGCGAAACCTTCTCATCAAGTATTCGAATCTGGCTAAAAACCGGAGACTATTGCCGACCAGAGCCGGCCCTGTTCCCTGAGCAAAGTCGCTGGGTATTGGCGCTTCACCAAATTCAGGAAATTATACCTGCCGGGTTCAATCCGAATACTCCCAATGTGAGTTATGGCCGAATCGGCGACTACAGCCTGTCCGAGTGCGGCGGATACTGGCTAAGCCAGAGTGAAAACCTGGTAAGCGGCAATCTGATTAACGCGCCGCGCTGGGTGCGTGAGCCTAAAATGACACCCGTCCTGCTAGACGTCCTGGCCGATTATGTCGCCGGAAAAATTAGTACAGAAGCTTTATTGCAAGCCAGCACGGAAGACCCGGCTCTGCGCGAGTTAATGCTCGATACCCGCGCGTTCCTGCGCAATGAAGACTAACGGCGGCGCCAGGGTTTCCTGCTGCGCTTGCGACCTTCGATGAGGTCCATCAATTCGTCCAGCATCATAAGAGACAAACCCCAAATTCTGCGACCTTCAAAAAGGTAGCAGGGCATCGGAAATTCAGCGCCTTTGAATTTCCACACCATTTTTTCCCGATTATCTGTATTTAACAAAAACTCCAGCGGCACCCAGACAACCTCAGCAACCTCATAATTTGGCGTCAGGCTCGCGTCCCGATTAAGTCGAAAAACGAAGGGACTCACAGCCATGCCTAAAGAACCCCGTTGCGGTCGGGCATTTATCTCAGAGAGGCGCCCAATGCACAAATCTTCCGAACCCAGGGTGAGACCAACCTCCTCCTGGGTCTCTCGCACCGCTACGGAAAAACCGTTAGCATCTCCAGGGTCCATCCTGCCACCGGGGAACGCCATGTGACCCGACCACGGATCACCTTCGCGTTCTGCGCGTTTGATCATTAGAATATGCAGCTCGCCATCGATCAGCTTTAGAATCATGGCCACGGCAGAGCGCTTCATAAGCGGCCTGAGTAGTTTTTTCCCGGGCTTGTGGCTCGAGAGTTCGCCCTCGATCAATTGTAAAAGTGATATCGACACAACATCGCCATTTTTTTTAACAGCCCAAGATTAAGCCAGTAGTGAGCTGTTCTGGCAAGCGGCATTCAAAGGATAAGCAACACTAACATGAGTAACATGCCTAATATGACCAGTACGCCCGCACTTCTAACACTTAATAATGTCAGCCTTGTTTACCGCGCTCTGCCGGCCTTGCAAGACATTGACTGGACTATGCAATCTGGACAGCAATGGGCGCTACTGGGCCCAAATGGCGCGGGGAAAACCAGTTTGGCAAAGGTTATTTCGAGCCAGGAGGCGCATGCATCAGGAACAATGGGACGTTCATCGTCGCTAGCGGAAAACGGCGTGGCTTACGTATGTTTCGAGCAACAAAAAGCCCTGTGTGACCGCGACAAAAAACTGGACGACTCCGAGTTGCGAGCCGATGCCAGCGATCCTGGCACTGAGGTAGAAACCCTGATTTTGGCCAGTGCCCGGTGCGAGGATAATTTTGATGAGTGGGTAGATCGGCTGAAAATTCGCCATATCCTGCACCGGGGATTACGTTTTATCTCTACCGGTGAAATGCGGAAAACACTGTTGATTAAAGCCATTTTGAGCGAACCAGGCCTGTTGATTTTGGACAGCCCACTAGATGGACTGGACGCCGCCAGTCAATTAGAACTGCAAGAAATCATTGACGAACTACTGCATTCAGAATTGCCCGTCCTAATGCTGTGCCGACAAATAGAAGATATACCCGACGCTATCAGCCACATTATGGCTCTTGAAAAGGGTCATATACTCACCAGTGGACCGCGCGACGAGGTGCTCGGCAGCACTCAGGTAGCGGCACTCATGAACCCGCCAATGATCGAACTGGAAACTCTACCAGCCCGGGCACCGCGCTCTTATCAACTGCCCGATGACGGGCCACTTCTGGACCTGCACAAGGTTTCAGTGAGTTACGGTGACCACGCCGTGCTGCACGATGTGAATTGGCGCTTCAATCGCAAACAGCACTGCTGTGTCTCCGGGCCCAATGGTTGCGGTAAAACCACGCTGCTCACTTTAGTGACGGGGGATAATCACAAGGCCTATGGCCAGGACATAACCCTGTTTGGTGTTCGCCGGGGCAGTGGGGAAAGTGTCTGGGATATCAAACAAAAATATGGTCAGCTCGATACCCAGCTGCACCTGAATTATGTGCGCGGTATGAAAGTCGTAGAAGTCGTAGTTTCCGGCTTCTTCGATACCATTGGCCTATACGATGCGTGGGGTGACGCCCAGCTGGAAATCGCCCAGCAGTGGCTGGCAGCCTTGGGATTAGCTCCCTATGAGAAGTCAGGGTTTGACGAACTTTCCTTCGGCCTGCAGCGAATGGTGCTGTTGGCCAGGGCAATGGTCAAATCGCCTATCATATTGTTACTGGACGAACCGACACTGGGCCTGGACGGCCATCATCGTAAATTAATCCTTCGCGCCATAGACCACATAGCCAAACATTCCGATACACAAATTATTTTTGTCAGCCACTCAGCCGGTGATATCCCAAAGTGCATTAATCAGCACTTAAGCTTTGTTCCAACCCACGAGGGGTTCGAGGTGGCTTGCCGGGAAACATAGGCAAAGCTCATCGCAGAGGATACCGGGCTAAAAAATCAGTTTAAATACGTACGCAGTGCATCGCACTGCGCCTTGCCGTCACAATATAAAAGCCCGCGCTCGGCGGTGGCTACCGCCAACTTCTCGTCACCCTTGGCGCGATAGGTTTTGGCCAGCCCGAGATAAATTTCACCACTGTCGGGATCAATCCGCTGGGCACGCTCGAGCAGCGCCAAAGCCTGTTCATAATCTCCCCTGCCAGTTGCAGTATCGGCTTTGTCGAGCAAACCCCTGTAGGCGTCAGATGAATTCGGTTCTGGCGCAGAGGGCGCTGTTTGCGGTGCGGTAGCTGCGGGTGTTACCGGCGTATACTCCGGGTTGCTCTCCACTGGCACGGGCTCACTGCCCGGTGCGCTATAAATTGAACAGCCGCTCAAAAACAACGCCAAAATAATTGCTGTGCACTTCATGAAACACCGCAGCTGTGGCATTAATTGTCTCCCCCAAACAGTGATTGAAACCAGTCAGCCACCGGTGATTTTCGAGGCCGGCAACCGGTACTTTTTGCCGGTTCAGAGCCGGCGATAAACGGCAACATACGGGCGTCGGGACACCCTTCCCCTGTTAATACACCATGCCTGTTATCAATCCAGTGGGTTTCTATGTTGTCGGGCATGCGGTAACTCAGGGAACGCTCGCTGGCTCCCGCCATAAAATCAGCCCAAACTTTAAGCGCTCCGCTGCTGCCGGTCAAACCGGTACCGTTGTTGTCATCGTGTCCAATCCAGGTAATCGCCAACAGGTCGCCGCTAAAGCCGGCAAACCAGGAGTCCCGACCCTGGTTGGTCGTGCCCGTTTTTCCAGCGACTTCGAAATCTGGTTTCAGGTAACGATAAACCCCTCTGCCAGTTCCCTCACGAACGACTTCGCGCATTGCATAATGCACCAGGTGGATTGCTTGCAAGCTCACTGTGCGGTCATATTCCAATGGGTAGCGGCGTAAAGGCTGGCCGTGCGCATCAACAATATCCCGGATACTGCGCAGCGGCATGCGAAAGCCGCCGGCAGCTATTGTTTGATACATGGCCGCCATGTCCATTGGCGAGTACTCACCGGCGCCCAAGGTCAGGGAAGGCACCTCGGGCACAGGCCCTGTAATCCCCAACCGACGCAGCATGTCGACCACTGCCTCCAAACCAAGATCCATTCCCAGTCGCGCCGTAGCGAGGTTGTAGGATTTCGCCAAAGCACTATGCAGTAAAACCTCTCCGTGGGCGGTCCGGTCAAAATTGCGGGGAGACCAGTTCTGCCCGCCCGGACCCGCTACGGTCAATGTTGTATCTTGCAGTGGCGTGGCCAGAGTATATTTTCGAGGTTGTTCAAGAGCAGCGAGATAAACCGCCGGTTTGAGCAAAGAGCCTGCGGGGCGCCTGGCATCCAGAGCGCGATTGAACCCCGCGTATCGTACTTTGCGCCCGCCCACCAAAGCAGCAACTTCACCGGTATCAAAACGCGTGACAACTGACGCTGATTGTAGCTCTCCGCCTTTATCAAGCTTATCCATAACCTCGGTGGTACTGCGTTCCAACTGCCGCTGCAACAATGGATCAAAGCTTGTAAAGATACTCAAGCCCAGCGTTGTGAGATCATCTTCGTGGTACTCCAGCCGCAGTTGCCTGCGGACAAGATCGAGAAACGCCGGAAACGAGTCCCGCACCCTACCGTGATTGTTAAGCCCCAGAGACATCGCCTTGGCGATAACAGCGTGCTCGGTTGAAATAACACCTTGCCGCGCCATCACATCCAAAACCACGTCACGACGCGCCTTCGCACGCTTGGGGTTGCGCAGCGGATTGTAAAGCGAGGGGCCCTTGATCATTCCCACTAATAGCGCCTGTTGATGCAGGCCCAACTGATCCAGTGGCGTGTCGAAATAGTGCCGTGCTGCCAGCGCAAACCCGTGAATCGAGCGGGGGCCTTCCTGACCGAGATACACTTCATTGATATAGCTTTCGAGAATCTCATCTTTACTGGAATGAAACTCCAGTAACACCGCCATAACCACTTCAGTGAGCTTGCGCACCAGGGTTCGCTCTGGTGTCAGATAATAATTTTTTATCAGTTGCTGGGTAATAGTACTGCCCCCGGCAACAACCTGTCCGGATCGCACATTACTGAGAGCAGCCCGAGCGATACCCGTAAAGGAAAACCCCCAATGCTGATAAAAGCTTTGATCTTCCACCGCCAGCAGGCCGAGCCGGAGTGCCTCGGGAACATCAGCCAGGCGCACTAAGACACGGTCTTCTCCATGAGAGGGGTAAATACCACCGATCTGTAACGGGTCGAGCCGCATTAAATCGAGTGCTTTTCCACCGGCGGACAGCTGCTCAACCCGCTCGGGACCAGTAACTACCTTTATCCTATGGGCGAGTTCACGCTCACTGGGAAAGGTAAAACCACGGGTGAATATATCGAACCGACCGCCACTTTGCGTGACCTCTCCCGGATTACGCAATACTGAGACCTTGCGATAACCCAGCACCTGGAGCTCATAGGCCAAATCTTCGCGAGTCAATCGCGCGCCAACAAACAACTCCAGAGGTCTGGCATAAACCTTTGCGGGCAGTTCCCACATTTTGTCGGCAAAAGTAGCTGTAATTCTGGCATTCAGATAAATGAGGCACAGCGAGGCAATAACAAAGGCGGTGAGAGCTAACTTCAGTAACAGATGACGGGTTCGAATCATGGGGTGCGAGTGTACAACAGACTGCCATCACGGCGCTTTCATTTCGGGCGAAGATCAGGATAATAGCCGGCTAATTGGGGCAAGGCATTAGATGTTATGAAGAAGTACAAGGTTTACGGCATAGGCGCGGCGTTGGTCGATACTGAAATCAAGGTTAATGACGACGATCTGGCAGAGATGAACGTTGAAAAAGGCTTAATGACGCTGGTTGAAGAAGATCGACTTAAGGAATTGTTGGGCCATCTTGAAGGACATATGGTGACAGCTGTCCACAGTAGCGGCGGCAGCGGCGGCAACTCCATTATCGCCACCGCATTGTTCGGTGGCCCGACTTATATGTCCTGTAAAGTTGCCAACGACCTGGATGGCGATATTTATATTGCAGATCTTGAATCGGCCGGCGTCGACCACGCCATGACCGGGGAACGTGAAACGGGCATCACTGGCAAGTGCCTGGTTATGATCACACCAGATGCGGAACGCAGTATGAACTCCTATCTGGCCATCAACGATACCCTGTCAGTAGAACAGCTGAATGCTGAGGCAATTGCCAATTCTGAATGGGTCTATATCGAGGGTTACCGCGTAACCTCTGATACCAGTCGTGAGGCGGCAATAAAAACCCGCGAGGTCGCCGAAGCCGCTGGCGTAAAAACCGCTTTGAGTTTTTCCGATCCGGGCATGGTTGAGTTTTTCCGCGAGGGCATGGAACAAATGGTCGGAGAAAAGCTCGATCTGCTTTTCTGCAACGAAGCTGAAGCCAAGGGCTGGGCACAAACCGATGATTTGGCAATTGCCATTGAGCGACTTAAGAAGACCGCCAGAGGTTTTGCGATCACGCTGGGATCGGCCGGCGCGGTGGTTTTTGATGGCGAGCAGCTCAGCCAGATTCCACCACACAAAGTCCACGCGGTGGACAGCAACGGTGCGGGAGACATGTTTGCGGGCGCTTTTTTGTATGCCATTACGCGCGGTGAAGATTTCCCGACCGCAGGTCGATTTGCCAGCCTCGCTGCTGGAAAAATAGTGGCCAATTACGGCCCACGGCTAAACACTGAAGGCTACGGCGTGCTAAGAACAGAATTCTTCGGCGACTAAAACATCACGATTTGTTTATCGACGAGCCTCCGAAAGGAGCTGCCGACAAACCCCAGAATGCCATCGGCGACCGGCTCCAACTGGCGATCAACATAGTGTTGATAATCGATCATCGCCAACGGTTTTGCCGCCGGTTCGGCGCCGCTGGTGGTGATTACATACTCGACCCAGTCACCGCGAGCGGGAACCGGTAATCCCCGCGCCTCGTACAACCTTGCCGCCTGCACATGTGGTGGAATATTACGCTGATATTCACTGAGCCTCCTGCGCAGTCGCTTGCGATATATCAGCCGTTTATCTTCCTCACCAGCGAGCACCCTCGCAGTCGTTTTAATGACCAGATCCTCATACGGTTCTCGCATAAAAATACGCCGGTAAAGCTCTTCCTGAAATTCACGTGCCACTCGCGTCCAGTCAGTGCGCACGTTTTCCAGACCTTTGAATATCAGGGTATCGCCGTCCTTGCCTGCAACAACACCGGCGTAGCGCTTTTTACTGCCCTTTTCAGAACCCCTGATTGTGGGCATGAGGAAGCGCTTATAGTGCGTCTCGAACTCCAGTTCCAAAGCGCACTCCAAATCGTGCTCCTCGCGCAACGTCGTTTGCCAAAAATGATTCAGCTCCAATTCCAATTTCCGACCCGCTGAAACTGCATCATCGTCAGTGTCAGCATCACGAATCCAGACAAACACCGAATCGGTGTCACCGTAGATCACGCTCTGTCCTGCCTGCTCTATATAGTCCCGTGTGCGCTGCAGGATTTCGTGACCACGACGCGTTATAGAGCTGGCCAATCGCGGATCAAAAAAGCGACACCCCGGTGTCCCCAATACCCCATAGAACGAATTCATTATAATTTTTATCGCCTGAGACAAGGGACCGTCACCCATGGATTTGGCTTCGTCGCGCTTATCCCACAGCTGCCGAATGAGTTCGGGAAGGATATGTCCCGCCCTGGCAAACCTGGCCTCCAGATAACCAGGCACTGTTGCGGATTCCGCAGCTTGCAGATGAGTACCCAGCGACAGCCCCAGAGGATCGATAAAAAAAGTGCGAATGATACTTGGGTACAGGCTTTTGAAATCCAGTACCAACACATGGTCATACATCCCCGGCATTGAATCCAGAACGAAGCCCCCCGGACTGGCGATCAAATCGGCACTGGCCGTTGGTGCAACAAATCCTTGCCTGTGCAGCCTTGGCAGATACAGATTGTCAAAAGAGGCAACGGACCCGCCCATTCGGTCTATATTGAGGCCGGTCATGACAGTGCGGGCGATAGCAAAATCCAGCAGTGCAGTGGCCTGAAAAATATCGGACACCAACTCGCAGTCCTTCAGGTTGTAGTTCGCCAGCGCGGTTTTGTCGTGCTCAAACAACTCGGAGATTTCTCGGCCTCTATCGCCACCGGCAAGCAGCTTGCCTTCACCCAAAAGCTCCCGCGATACATTTTCCAAGGAAAAACTCTCAAATCGGTAAAATGCTGCTCGCAGCAATTCAATGCCATCTAGCACCACCCGCCCGGGCATCTGCACTGTCTTGCGCAAACCATCTTCGTCAAGATCACGCCAATGCGTGGTTCTTCCATCCCGGCCCAGCGCCAAACGCAAGCCGAGGTGATCGCTGACTCGCTGCAGATACCACAAATCAAAATTTACGACATTCCAGCCAATCAATATGTCGGGGTCGTATTGCGCCACCCAATCCATAAAAGCCTGTAGCAACTGCTTTTGGTCAGTGTAACTGGTCACCCAGTCTTGTGAAGCGCCACGCCCCAGCATAAATACCAACCGGGTATGTTGGTTGTCGCGTATCGCATGAACACCGATCGAATATAGTTGTAAACCTTCCATCGTGGTTTCGATATCGATTGATGCAACACTGAGCGTGGGTTTGTAAGGTGCGGCTTTTATGCTGGGGTTGCGCATTATTGTATGCCCTCCCCGAGTGTGAATCTCTCCATGTAACGCCGCACTACCCGTAATAAAACGCTCCATCAGGAAGCGATCCGCCGGATTGATATCACTTTCCAGGGGAACCAGGTCATGCGCTCGCAGCAAATCTGCCGCGCGCCGCAACTGCCGGTGACTGCGAAAAAACACGGCCTGGACGCGGGA
>JBALVT010000062.1:0-21100 GCA_036961345.1 Halioglobus sp. | reverse complement strand
GCTGGAACCCATGGAAGCTGGTAAACCATTTTTTCAGGATGGCGTTCACTACACGGCCGATGGAGGAGAGTCAGTTATCGCTTGTCTTGCGGGGAATGATTGCAGTGATGACCTGCTGTTCACGATTTTGGAAGGCAGTAATATTGAGGGTTACCTTTCCTCGGTAGATCGCAGAATGAAGGATTATAAAAAGACCAACCCTGCAGACTACAAACTGCTGTTGAAGTGGATTAAGAGCGCCGCGAAGGGAGCCAAAGCCAAGGGCACAGCGGGTGCCTAAACCTCAGCTGTCGATGCCGGAGCGACGCTCTACCTGGTAGAGCGGTCTACCCTTGGATTCGATGAATATTTTGCCGATGTATTCGCCTGCCACCCCTATAGCCAGCAACTGCAGTCCTCCCAGCAGGTAAATGGGGATTACCGTTGATGCCCAGCCGGGAACGGTACCAACACCCCATATCGCTGAGTACAATGCCCACCCGCCCAGTGCGATGGCAATGAAGAAAACCAGCAGACCAAGCATCGAGAATATTCTCAGTGGCAAAATGGAAAATGAGGTCATGCCTTGTAGCGACAGATTTAACATTTTGCTGAAGGGGTATTTTGACTCGCCAATCATGCGTTTACTTCTGGTGTAATAAACCTCCTCTGAACGCAGGCCCAGCAGAGGCACTATGCCTCGCAAATACAGGTTTGATTCGCGATATTGCCCCAGATTTTCAATTGCTCTATGGCTCATCAGGCGAAAGTCAGCGTGATTTCGCACGGTGCGAATTCCCATTTTCTCTAGTAGAGAATAATGTAGCCCGGCTGTAAGGCGTTTGAAGCGCGTATCACTGTCTCGATTATCCCGTACGCCATACACTATCTCACTGCCTTTGGCATATGCCGCCAGCATGTGTTCAATGGCAGCTATATCATCTTGTAAGTCGGCATCGAGACTGACATAAGCATCGGCTTTGGCCTCCATCAGACCGGCGTAAAGTGCATACTGGTGGCCGTAATTGCGGGCCAGCTTTATGCCTGCATAAATCGCGTCCTGGTCTGCGAGCTCGCTAATGATGGCCCAGGTATTGTCCTTGCTGCCATCGTCTACAAAGTAGATGCGCGAATCAGCGCTAATTAATCCTTGCGCCTGCAGCCGATGCATCTCGGAGCGCAGCGTCCGGGCTGTGAAGGGCATTACCTGTTGCTCGTTATAACACGGCACAACGAGTGCAAGTGTTGGGGGGGTATCAGCTTCCATTGGCTTACTCATTGCGCCTTAACTTGAATGATAGCCTAAATAGATTTTTTTTGACGATGGCCATCAAGGTACTGATCTGGTCAGGCAATATTCTGATCAACTTTTTGCGGACCCGGTATAGCAGTGGTTCGAAATTTTTAGGGTGTTGTTCACTCGCGACTCGGTGTCTGGCCAGGCCATCCTTGGTGTGCTGCGGACATTTTTCGCTAACGTAAAGGAATGTATTGTAGCGATACCAGGATTTTACGTTTGAATCCCCCGATACAGCCGGCCTCACTGGATCATACAGTGCATATCCTTGCTTTTGAAAAAGTGCTCGCCAGTAACTGATGGGTTGTTCATTGATATGATTTTCGCCGCCTTGGCCCGGTGTTGCGGCGGAAAAAAGCACCAGGTCTGCATGTTGGCACAGGCTTTCTACAACACCGGCAGCGGCGGTGGGTGGCAAATGTTCGGCCACCTCAAGACATTGTGCCAGGGTGAATTTTTTTTGCACAGAAAAGCCGTTTCTCAGATCTGTTGCAATAAATTCTTCCGTATCAATTAATAGTTGGTCTTTGCGCACGTAGTCGCCGTCCAGTCCGGTAATGTCTGCCCCCATTGATTTCCATACGCTGAGCCAGGCGCCTGCCCCGCAACCGACATCCAATACTGATTCTATCTCGCACGGTAGGGCGGAAATTAGAGGCGGCAGTAGCGCGCGGGCAGAGCTGATCGCACCACGATTGATGTAATTATAGAAAACTTCGTCGTACTCATACATCCAGGGCAACCTGTGGGGCATTGTTATTGGGAGTCTTGGCTTTCGTCGTTCCCAGAGCGCCTATTCTACATTGAAACGTAGTGGGTCCTATGTTGTTGGCCATTATTTGTAATTGGCCCTGACGTGCAAGTTTGGCGCCCATATGGCCTGTCCAATTATTTTTCGAGGGGCTAATCAGGGAGAGCGGGGTATAGTCGCCCAGGTGTCGGGAGTAGAGCCTGGCGACCATCTTTTGCCGCTTCAGGATGAGCAGGTCTCGTGTGAATGTTGTCAGTAGAGGAGGGAGCGTGGCCTGTAAACCAATTATAGCTGTTCTTTTATCAGGCAGCGGCTCGAGATTAAAAACTCCCACTTCGCACTCTGGTGGATATCTGAGCCATTGGACTGCTTTAGTGTCTCGATAGTAGGCCAAATCTTGCGCCTTGAAGATCTTCTCAAAACTGTAAATGTATTCCGGTGTAAATCTCAAGAGCTTATTGTTTGTCCTGGGGCGCAGTCGCGGCTTTTCACCAGCAGCAAACAGTTTGCCCGCGTGCTCCACGCTCAATACTTCCTCTTTAAGGTAGTCACCGGCTGGTGCGATCAGCACCGCCGTAACTACAAGTAAACTGATCATTGTCAGCAGCTTGTAGCGATTGGAGAAGTTCTGCTGAGCTGCACATAAAAGCCCGATGATTCCGATCCAGTAAATGGCAATGACTGTATTGTATCGTTCGTAACTTGGGCCATCGGCGTGATTGGGTTGTTCGATTAGCCGTCCCAGGCCGATTGCTATCGCCACGCCCAGAGCGATGGTGGCCATTAACAGGCATAGACGTAGCCAAGGATGTGATTTGGTTTTGAAGCCTAGCTGCTCGCGCAGAAATTCCAGTCCTTTCGCGCCTAGAAAGACCAGCGACATAGCAACAAGTATCGCGCCCAGCAATGGGTTGGTGGCTGAAAGTGGCCACGCCAATAGTTTGAGTGTTCTTCCGGCTAAGGCCGCAGGGGAACTGTGGGCAATGGCCTCGGTACCGGTTGCCTTGATCCTGTTCATTATTTGGGGATCGCCGCCGTCCCATGCCGCGGCAATCTGGGCGTCCGATGAAAGGCCATCAAGATAACCCAGGGTGAAGAGCAGGCTCGCAATGCTCGTCATTATCAGTGTTCGTTTTGAACCATCGAGCGCAAAAAGCGGGAGAACAAGCCAGATGATAACGCCCGCGAAGGTAGTGAATGCCCCGATTGTGGCCAACAGGTAGGCAAAAATCCAATCTCGCGGCTGTGGGCCGTCTTGCCGTTTTGACAATATATAGACGGCACCAAGGCCGCAGGCGAAGGTGATATGCCAACTGCCATTGATGGCATTTATCAGATTCCACAGGTGCGCGGGAGCAAAAATAAGCGTGAGTACAAGTCCGCTGCAGAAATACCAGCTGATTTTATCGGAGCCAAAATAGAGCCTGGCGGAGCGCAGAAAGATCACCAAATAGGTTGTAATGGCGCTCCAGGCAGCGGCATATAGCAGGTGGTTCTGTGCGCCGAAGTAATTAACGTCCAGGGCGACCAATATTCGTGGGATAGCGATACGGTGTGCGGCGTAATGTGGTTCAATCCACATCTGCAGGTTGGCCCAGGGGGATTCTCCACCAAACAGTGGCCGTAGATCGTCCAGGATTACGAACACATCGCGCCAGGGCAGATGTGGGTGAAGTCTGTACCAAAGCAATACTGTCCAGGCAAACCAAAACAAACCCAGTCCCATGGCCAGGCAAGCCAAGGTAAGCTGTGATTTGGATAGTGGCCGCGCGGGCACTATTTCAGTCATTCATTTTCCCGGATATTGATTGTAGATTGTGTAGGGCGCAATATTGCCCCGCAGACTATACCCCAGACTAGACTACAGCATAAACCGGATTTAGAATGGCGTGTCGCCGCTACACAAAGGCCCTGCATTGTTCAGGCTGGAAAATTTTATTCATGTCTAATGCTAGAGCGAGGCCCAAACCCATTACCTTAAAGCAGCGAGTGCTATTTTTACATATGGCCAAAACGGCCGGCACCTCCATTGTTCATTTTTTCCGACAAAGACTCCCCGCAGATGCGCTTTGTTCCCATGGCGATTTTCTGAAGTTTCCGGAGGGTGGCGAAGCGCTCGATGGCGAGCTGGCCAGCTACCAATTTTTGTCCGGCCACTTCGGCTATAACGATATTGCCGGATTATTAGCCCAGACATATTCTTTCACTTTTCTACGTGACCCTGTAGAGCGTGTATTGTCGTTTTACAAATTTTGTTTACATCCGGATATGCAAAGGCAGTTCCCGGTAGCACGGGCCGCCAGAGATCTTGGCGTTGATGGATTTATGGGGTCCACGCTGCCAGAGGTTGTCGAAGCGTTGGATAATCTGCAGGCTTGGCAACTCGCCGGATCATACTGGTATGATGATCGCAGTTCGATGAAAGGCTTGAGTGAGACCGATTTACTGGATTTGGCCACAGCACATATGGCCAGTTTCTCTCACATAGGTTTGACCGAAACCTTTGATGATGACTTTCGCCTGATATTGGAAGCCCTGGATATCGTGGATGAGATTCCCAGCGCGCGGCAATTTGTTACTCAAAGTCCGCTGCAAAGCGCGTCGTTAAAAGCCTCTACTCTGGAGACATTGAGAGCACGTGTTGCAGTGGATGAAGAATTACTTAATATTGCGCGCTCTGGGCGGAAAAAAATCTCATGATTACACAGTAGGTTACCGATTGGCATCGAGGGAAAATCTGTTTCATGGTACCGGTAGCTATTTGGCGTGGCTGCCTCCGGCCGGAATTTTTATAACGATAGCGTGTTATGGCGCGTTTCTCTTCGCGCACGCTATTAATATCCCCTTTGCAGATGACATACTCGACGTGCTGCAAGTTATTAATGGCCTGGTAAATTCGGATGATGCTGCGACCAAAGCCGATCTGCTCTTTGCCCAACACAACGACCATAGAACACTGTCATCACGACTGATTTACTATCTAGTGTTTTCACTTGAAGGCGAGGTGAACTTCCGGTCACTTACGTTTGTGGCAAATTTTGCGCTGGTGCTGATTTTTGCACTTTGGTATTTATCTGTCAGGGATCATAGCGCACGCTGGTTAATACTGCTGCCTGTCGCCTTGATACTGTTTCAGCTTCGGGCATACGGCATAACGCTATGGAGCATGGCGGCATTTGCATATTTTTATGTTTATCTCTATGGCTTTGCCAGCCTGTATTGCCTCGGAAAGAAAGGCACGTTTAGCTTTGTAGCGGCCTTGGTGCTGGCAAGCCTTGCAACGTTTACCCTCGCATCCGGGCAGATGGTCTGGTTTATTGGTCTTGCTGCCTTGCTTCATCAGGCGGTGGTATTAAAACGTAGGTCGATTGTCTTGCCTGTGCTTTGGTTTGTCGCGACGGTTTTCGTAATGCTCGCCTGGCGGGCAGGTCTTGAAACCCCAAACTCGATGTCACATGTTCTGGGCCTGTTATGGGAAACCCCTGTTCATCACCTGTTTTATTACTTTGCACTGCTGGGCAGCGCAGTGAGTGAAAGCAGCGTGGTCGCCGCAGTCATTTCCGGTGCTGTGATGGTATTGGTACTCGCCGGTTCAACGGTCTATCACTTCAGGGTGGATAATCTGCAGCTTGAACTCTTTGGTTGGTTTATATGCCTGTCAGTGTTTGCCATGGTATTGGGCAGGGCACCTTATTCAGATATAGAATATGCACTTTCTTCGCGTTACAGCTTTCCTTCGATATTGTTGTTGTCTAATACCTTTCTCATAGTCGCCTATCGAGCTGATCGTCGGTTTTTGAAACTGGTTCCCGCAGTGGTGTTGCTGGCTTTGATTTATTGCTTCACATCTTACCGACTCTATTCGGTCGCATTACAGCCCTATATGGAAAAGCGGGTAGATAACTTTAATCGCAAAAATTACTGGGTTTTTGGTAAGCCAAAAAAGGAAACAAACCCAATAGTGCAAGAGTCAATTTCTATGGCTGTCTATGCGCCGCCGGCCAGGCCCTTCCCTCAGCCGAAAATAGCCTTGGTCCCGGCAGTCGAAGAATAGATCTGGAGGACAATCAGAAAAATATTTACTGAGCCTGTTGGTAGAATTGCCGAAGCTTAAGCTTCGCAGGACTGTGCCAGTTGCGATTCAATGCTGGTGGCTATTTCCTTCTCTGTAGCTGCGCGTGTGGAGAGAAAGGGCGTGGTGCCAGAGGGCATATACCAGGGGTTGCCGGGCGATATATTTACTCGCAGCGGGTTTTTAGGCGTAGTTTTATTGAGCACAGGGTTGTCATAGGATGAAAATTTCTCGAGTTCACCGTTAACATAAACGCGCGTTTGGCTCCTATAATTGTCTCTATAGAAAATCATGTTGGATTTTGCCATTGAGCTTCTGATTACTATTGTAAAGCAGTCTTGTGATTTTGGGGCCGGTATTTCCAGTTGATTGGAATCGACCATGATATTGATTGAACTACCGGATGCCCTGATATCTATGTAGTCTTGCTGTGCAACCAATTGTTCTTCGATCAATCCCTTTGCGGTCCCGCGCTTGAACGTAAAACCCATAGTGTGCGTTCCGCCCAGCGGCGTCCTGCGAAATGCGCTGCCAGTGAAACTGGCCCAGGCGTCGTCATATGAAACCTGCAAGTCTTTGATTGTTGTTACCTCTTGTACCCATTGCGACATCGCAGCTTTCATCCCTTGGCCCAGTTCGGCGTTTTCATCAAATCGATTTTGGGGCGTAAGGTCCACAAAGTCGGTCTCATTTTGAAGAAGATCACTGATTTTATCCCAGGTGATAAGACGCCACTTTCCATCTTTGGACAACATGCCCATAGTGTCACCGTACAGGCTGTGGCTATACCAGCGGAATACTCTTTCGCGGGTTGCTGAAAATATGTCTACGCCATCCAGTCCGTTCGGATGTGCAATACCCAGCGCAGACAAGATAGTCGGGTAGATGTCGAATATCGCCACAGAATTGTCCCGCTGTTCATTGCCTGGCCAGCCATCGGGCCAGTGCAGTATTAATGGTGTTCTTACTCCCCCCTCTGTCTGAGTCGCTTTAACGCCGTTAAATGGCAAATTGCTGGGCCATGTTTTGGCGGTACCACCATTGTCGCTGGCGATCACTATCATTGTATTTTCCAGCTCGCCACGCTCTTCAAGCAGTGTGAGAATTCGGCTGAGATTTGTGTCCAGCTGGTCTTTCAACGCCTGGTATTTACCACCGGAATTCTTGGGGTGGCGTTTTTTGTAGGCCTTGGATGGTTCAATGGGTGAGTGGGGTGCATAGTAAGCAAGATAGATAAACCAGGGGTCCTTTTCCGTCTTGATAACTTTAATTGTATGGTCAGTCACCAGGTCTGTAAGGTGTCCTTTGCGCTTGCGCAAATCACCGTGTTCATTCTCCAGCCATGGATTTTTGTAGGTGGGTTTTTTCCTGACGTAGCCATCTTTGGTGTGAGGCCCCATCAGGTAGATTTGACTCATGAATCCAAACCAGTGATCGAAGCCCTGATATTCGGGGCGTGATTCCCTGTGTGCATCGCCCGCATGCCATTTTCCAATCATGTAGTTGGTGTAGCCATTATCTCCAAGCACGTCGGGTAAAGTGACTATTTCATGGTCAATGCCGCTCAAGTCCGGGTGTGCACCCGCGCGAGCAGAATACCTTCCCGTAAGTAGTGCTACGCGGCTGGGTGTGCAAGTGGTTTCGGTGTAATGCCTGGTAAACCTGATGCCCTCCTGGGCGATTTGATCCAGGGTGGGAGTAGGGGAGTCTGATCCATTGTTTAGCGCGAGATCGTTATAGCCAAAGTCGTCCAGCATAATAAGTAATATATTGGGTTTTATTTTTTCTTCGCCGCAGCCTGAAATGCTTGCGATGATGGCCAAAAAAAATAGCGCCAACATCCCTTGAGAATGAATTGAGCGCTTCGAACCGCTATTTGTCATTGTGCTTTTCTCGTATCGCTGTGTTTTTAGGTCGCCAGACCTGTATATCGTAGGTTCCGCCACCGTAGCGATCCGTCATGGATAGCTTGATGGTCTGCTCGGTTTTGTAATGTCTGGACAAGAATTTTCGCCCCGTTATTTTTTTGAACGGTGGCGGGTTGCGTTCAAATATTCCCCGCAGTTCCCAGGGGGAAACCAGTATAAGATCAAATTCCCGGCGCTCGATTTTTCGGTACATGTTAGTGATGTAGTTGTTCCATATCGCGCTAACGCGGTCGCCTTTTTTTTCCTTGACGAAAAAGTCAGGTTTGTTTGATGCCAACGGGAAGTAAAAGGTGTGACCATCCTGATGCACGTCTTTGTTGTTTTTCAGCAGGGGCATCACCAGCATTTGAGTCGCCAGGATCTGATCGTTTTCCTGTATCAGCTGTTCGACTTGACGCCAGCGATCCAGGTTAGTGGAGAAATCCTTGGGAAGAATGGCGTAAGCCTGGTAGAGACTGAAAAGAGCTACAGGGGCTATTATGCCTATTTTGGTAGGAAAACTGGCGATAGAACGAAAGGCGATGATGAGCAAAAATGGTGACATCAGCTGGAAAAGATAGGTCATGTAGTTGCCGGGATTCCTTCCCAGGTAAAACACTATGACGATGCTGGACCACAATAGACAGAACCAGAAAAAATCGCCTTTTGCGGCCAGTAAAGGCCCCTTCAAACCTTCCCGAGCGAGCTGCAGATTGGTGCGGATGTGTGTCATGCATCCAGCAGATCCCAGACGCATCGTTCCAGCGACTATTGCCGCGAGTATTACCAGCAACAGACCGCTGTATGTATACAGATACACTTTTAACTGTATAGCGAGAATCTCCCAGGATTGCAGGCCTTTCATCGCCGCGGACGGCGCAAAGAGGGTGTTGTCCAGGTAATAGGGGCTGCTGATGTGCACGATAGCGAGACTGGATATCAGGCCGCAGGCATAAAATATACCCAGCAATAACGCCCTGGACATGGAAACGTAGACAAAGGTGTAAAGGCATAACATTGCCATGCCCAGAATGAAGTATTGCTTGGTGTAGAAGGCCAGAATGCCGCACACCAGGCCAAACAACAAGCTGGCGTTGGAAAATCGGAAATACCAGGGCACCAATAACCCGGCCAGGTAAATGGCGACCCCGGGTGCGTTAGTGCTGGAAACCGGTGTTGCGTAGAACAGTAGTGCTGCGTAAAACATGGTGGCAGCCGCAAAGCCGTGCCGTTTCGAGCCGCTTACCCGGTAGCCCGCCAGACCGCAAAAAACAACGGCTGCGAAAATAAACAATGCCGATACGCTGCGATGAAGCTCGAATGTGTTACCGAATATGCTTGTCAAAGGCGCTACCAACATATTGTAGAGCGGCGGGTACACATCTGCAGCCTGGGGTTGAAAGGCCTTTGTGTAGGGGTTGTTTCCCTCCGCAATCAGGCTTGTTATCAGGGGCATGGTCCCCTCGTACAGATCCAGAGGTACGGGCGCTGTGATAATCTGCCAGTGATGGTGAAGTAATCCCAGCAGTAGTATCAGCGCCGCCCCAGGCAAGATAAAACCCCATAGTTTTTCGATCAATGCGTTGCCTTATGGCCTGTGTGGCCTCTAGAGATTTTGCCCGCGCCGGCAGAGTATTCCGTAAATTCAGGAGGCATTATAGCGCCTGGCTGTTGGCTATTCCCACGGAGATTTGGCAATTCCTGGATATCTTTGTTATTAGGGTAAGGGTAGCTGTTGAGAAGGTGGAATTTAGGCGCTTGTCCATTTATGCTATGTGCCCAATACGGCGTCCCGCCGTTGCAACGGTAAGCCATGTCAGCCAGTATTGATCAGTTAAAAGAGGCCAACAACACCATATTTGTGCAGGTGGCCGCTGTGTATTTGCTGGTGGCAGCCGCAGTGGGCGTTGTCAGTTCCATCGATGTGGATCTTAGTCTGGGCTTTGTACTGGGTTCTTTTGTCGCCTGGGCTGTCATCGGCTGGAGTCAGTTTGCCCTTTTTAATGCGCTACACGAAGGTCTGCATAACCGCTTTGGCCGGCCTCATCGTGATCTTCTGGCTTATGCTTTGACGGCCTATACCGTTGGTTTTGATGAAAGCTATCGTAAATTACATCTTGATCATCATAAATTCTTCGGTGACCCCCTCCGGGATCCTGACTATCCAAATTATGGAAACTTTCCGGTCTCGCAGCGTCAGTTTATACAGCGATTGTTCCTGAATTTGTGCGGATGGTATGCCCTGCTACAGTTTCTCGGTATAAGGCAGGGCGCTTCGATGTCCGATGAGGCAGGGGGCAACGATACACCCGCAAAAGGCTCGGGTTGGCGGATTGTGATAGCGCAGATTTTTGTGCTGGCCGTTTTTTCCCTTACTGTTGGCTGGGGTTACTACTTTTGGTTGTGGCTGTTCCCCATTGTCACCTTTGGCAAATTTTTCTCCTCAACCAGGGCTTTCTGCGAACATGCCAGCCCTGATGACGAGCAGACGATTCGCACCATCACTGGCTCTTTTCTGGGCGAAAAAATATTAGGGGTATTTTGTTTTCACTATCATGCGGAGCATCATCGCTATGTGGCAGTACCCTATACCCACCTGGCCGAGGCAAACGCGATGTTGGCCGATTCAGTCTACGCACCCCCGGAGCCGGGTGAGCCCCGCTATGAACACTACCGACATGGCTACTGGCAGTTATTGTATGGCTGGTTTCGCAAGCTGCCGCTATAGTGCCCAGATGGAGCTAAATGAAACCCGTTTTTGAGTGTAAATACTGCCAGCAGCTTCAGTTCGATATCATTACCGATGGTATGCGAGACTGGGAATATGGTGTAGAGGGCAAATACAGTTGGTATCAGTGCCGCTCCTGTGCCGGCGTGCAGCTACAACCTTTTCCGGGACTGGACGATTTAAAACTTGCCTACGATATTGACTACCATGGCTATGCCACGGGTGAAAAGCGCGGCCTGTTATTTTCCTTGCTCTATGGCGCCAAGGAACGCGTGTTCAGGCGGCAGATGTCTCGTCTGGTAACACCGGTATCCAAAGTGCTGGATGTCGGCTGCGGCGCTGGGGAATTCTTGCTCAATATGAAGGCGCTCGGTGTGGGGGAGCTGGAGGGCATTGATTTCAGTCAGGATATGGTCACAGCGTTGGAGCGCCATGACATCGCGGGTTTTTGTGGCACCTTTCCCGAGTTTGCCGGAGCGCCGGACAGCTATGACCTTGTTTCAATGAATAACTATCTCGAGCACACGCTAGAACCGCCCGGGGAACTGGCGAAGGCGTTTGCTTTGTTGCGCCCGGGTGCACACCTGGTCGGCGAAGTACCTGGCTTTGATTCATGGGAGCGTCGAATATTTGGTCGTTACTGGGGGGGTAATCATGTGCCACGGCACACCTACCAGTTTAATGCTGATTTTTTAGCGCGGTTGCTGGCTGATGCAGGCTTTGAGGAGATAAAAATACGTCACCAGCTAAACACCAGCCACTGGGCGTTGTCGGTGCAGAACTTTTTGCAGCGTAAAGTGGGTGATTTGCGCGAAAACCCTGCGATCAAACACGGCCGGAGTGGTTATTATGTGCCGCTGTTGCTGTTGTTTATACCGGTTAACATCGTCTGCGTTCTACTGAAAAAATCTGGCTGCGTGAAATTTTCCGCGCGTAAACCTGATGGAGATTCAAGCGATGGATGAGATTTACAGTCCGGCCGAATACTCCATCGGTTATCCCGAAGGCATAGAGTTTAATTTTTGGAACCTGGCTCGCAATGACCTGCTTTATGGGATATTGGCGTCTGTGGTAAAGGACGATGAGCTGGTGATGGATGTTGGCTGTGGCCCCGGTATTTTCCTTGGTTCTGTGCAAGAAAAACCCATCAATGCACGTGGCGTAGAACGAGGATCTCCCGAGCTAAAACCATCACTGGAATCGATTATTGATACCGGCACCGACCTGTTTGATCTGGATCTTGCGCTAAGGCAGGACATCAAGGTGGTTGTTTTACTTGATGTCATTGAGCACATAGCTGATCGGCAGGAATTTCTGCAACGGATTTATTCCCAGGTGCCCAATTGCCAGTACTTGTTGGTTACCGTGCCTGCCCGTATGGAGGTTTGGTCCAACTTTGACAAGGATTGGGGGCATTATCTGCGCTATGACCGCCCGGGCCTTGATCGTGAGCTGGCTGCCGGCGGTTTTAAAACTATTAGGAGCGGCTATTATTTTCAGTGGGTTTATCTGGCGATGCTGGTAATGAAAATATTGGGTGTAGAGCGAGGGTCCGATTTCAAGTCGCCGACCCGCTCCCGAACGACGGCTTTTTTTCATCGAGTTTTGGGGTTTTTTACCCGTGTTGAATCCCGTCTTGTGCCTGGTTTTGTCGCCGGTTCGTCAATTGTCTGCCTGGCAGCCAGAGACCAGGACGGCATAAAGTGAGTGCCCCTATCCTGGATTGATGTCATGTATAATCCAGCCGATATTTTTTAAGTGCCAGCCTGGGCGATAACGCCTGCGCTACACGGTTTAATACCTCGTTTCGGGGCATGTTGTTAGGATAGTCATCCATGCGAAAAGTAATTAAGCGACTGTTTGGTAGTGATCGCTCTGAGGGCGAAGCAGCGCCGGTCGCCGATAAACCTGTGCAAGGCAATACACCGCTAACACCAAAATTGAAGAACTCGCCGGTTCCCGTTCATCGCTTTGCTGAAAACCTCGAGTTGCCCCAGGTGCATGTTGCTAGTTCCGGCAACCGCATAAGCTTTGTGGTTATTGTCTATAAGATGCCAGATCAGGCTGAAAAGACGCTGTATTCCCTGAGTACACAATATCAACGCGGAGTATCGGAGGAAGATTACGAGGTTATCGTGGTCGAAAATGCCTCCAGTGCTGTTTTGGGTGAAGAAAGAGCGTGCCAATACGGTGCCAACGTCCGCTATTTCTATCGAGAGGAAACTCTGCCGACCCCGGTACCAGCTGTCAACTTTGGTGCCTCCCAGGCCCAGGGCACCCACATCGCATTGATGGTAGATGGAGCTCGCATGCTTAGCCCTTCTGCTATTAGTTATATGCTGGCGGCAAATCGACTTCACAGCAATGCCCTGGTCGCCCTGCCTGGCTATCACCTGGGGCCAAAACTACAGCAAAGATCCATGTTGGAAGGTTATTGCGAAGAAGTGGAGGCCGAACTGCTGGCGTCTATTGCGTGGCCCAGAGACGGTTATCGCCTATTTGAAATATCAGTCCTAAGCGGCACCAGTACCAGTGGGGTTTTCAAGCCTATTGGGGAGAGCAATTGTTATTGCGTACCCCGCTCGGTGTGGGATGAGGTAGGCGGCTTTGACCCTGCCTTCACCGAAACAGGTGGCGGCCAGGTTAACCTGGATTTCTTCAAGCGCACTGTCGAATTGCCAGATACTGTGCTGGTTGTTCTACCCGGGGAGGGAAGTTTTCACCAATTTCACGGGGGAATTACCACCGGTACCCAGGGCGAGAGCCGGGTTAAGGCCATGGAAGACCACTTTAATCAGTATGCCGAACTCCGGGGAGGGCCTTACCAGTCTCCAACCAAGCGACCCATTTATCTGGGTAGTGTGCCCGACAGTGCCATGAAATTTATTAAACACGGCGCTGTGCAGGCCATAAAAATGCGCGATCAGTAGAGCGCTACGCGCGTGGAGACTTTTCGGGGAAAGGGGTAAACTACCCGCCAGTACAGACAACAGGAGATAGTCCCATCGCACGCATTTATATGCCGCCGTCAATGCGCGGTTTTGAACCTCGCCACCGCGCCTTCAGCACCTGGGTCGATCATATATCCTTTGGCTTTGATATCGTCGAGGCTGTCAGACCGGCCAAGGTGGTTGAATTGGGCGCCTACAATGGCATGAGTTATTTTATTTTTTGTCAGTCAATGATAGAAAATGATATCGACGGCTTGTGTTATGCCGTCGATACCTGGGGTGGCGATGAGCACACAGGTGATTACGACGAGTCGATTTTCGAAAGTGTGCGCACGCACGCTCGGGAGCAGTATCGCGGAATCAGTTACCTGATGCGGATGTTGTTTAATGATGCGGTGGCTCATTTTGAAGATGAATCAATCGATCTGCTGCATATCGACGGATTGCATACCTATGATGCGGTGCAAGAGGATTTTAACAACTGGTTCCCCAAGGTGCGTCCCGGTGGAATAATTCTGTTTCACGATATTGATGCTCGCCAGTCTGATTTTGGTGTTTGGAAGTACTGGGCAGAGCTGGAACAACAATATGAAACCTTTGCTTTCCATCACGGTTTTGGTCTTGGTGTGTTGCGTAAGCCAGGTGGCCCCGTTGCTGCCCAGGAACACCCTCTAATGGACTTGCTGTTTAATGGCACAGAGCAGGAGCATCACAAACTTCGTCAGCTCTACATTTATAACAGTGAGTATATCGAGGCCAGGAACAAGGCCCGCAAAGTGAAGTGGCGTGCGAATCACGGCGGCGACGGCAAGGGCCGTGGACAGCGGAAAAACGTCCACAACGAGCAATCAGCGCCCGCTGGTGAAACTGACATGCCCGAACAAGCTAACGAGGGTGAGGAAACCAGCCCCGGTTAAGCTCAGCGGTGTAATTTATAGCGGGAGGTCCTGCCAGAGCGTCTCATGCTCTTCACTATCTTCCTCAGCCGGTCGACCATTTGAATAATAGTACAACGCGATGGAATCGCGGGTTCGATCGGAAGGGCAGGTTAACGGGTGTGGATGGCCGTGAAAGGATGTCGACGTTGTTTTGAAAATCACACAGCGTCCGGCTATTGGGGCGATTTTTTCGACGCATTCGCTCATATCGGTGGACCACAGTTCCAGGTCGCCACCGTATTCAGGCAGCCAATTCTCATTCAGGTAAATTAGCAAGTTCAGACGACGATCCAATGTGTACTGCGGGTGTTTATTAAAGTCTGCGTGCACCTTCAGGTAGCCTCCGGGTTTGGTGCTGTGCACACCACCGCCGGCCATGTGAGGGTCTGCTATAAGTCCTTCAATTCCTGTGATTTTCTCCAGAATTCCCACAAAGGGATTGGCATTCAATTCCCAATACAGACGCCTGTATATCAGCGGCACCAGGCGCTCTCGCGACAGCCACTCCTTTCCCAATTGGGCCTCGGTACCATCTTCGAGTATGACGGGGATATGCGCTGACCCCGCTTTCTTTTTGGCGGAGATGTCAGGGAAGTTGGCATTGAGGGTTTCGATAAATTCGGCTGATAGAAAATCGTCCAGCACGATATGTGGAAACGGTGATGCATCGTGGAACCGGCGCGGCATTGCCTCCGCATCGCGCATTAGCTTGTCGTAATCGATAATGTGGGTGGGGTTATTCATCCGCTGGATCCTGTGAGAGAGTAGTGTTCATATCAGCGGTGGCAGTTCCACCTTGGGTAATATCTGCCAGTCAGTTTTTTGGGTCGGTGCAACGGTCTTATCGTCCCGGCCCAGCGTATAATAATAAATAGCGATAGACTTTCGCGTTCTATCTTCGGGGCAGGCCAGCGGGCGGGGGTGGCCGTGAAAAGAGTCGGAATCGGTGTTGAAGATTACGCAGCGGCCGGCCAGCGGACGTATTCTTTTGACGCAGTGGCTGGCCTTTTGGTCCCATAGCTCCAGGTGACCTTCGTACTCGTCGTCCCAGTCTTTATTCAAATACAGGAGCAGGTTGACCCGCCGCTCCAGATCATACTGCACATGGTGTGTGAAATCGGCGTGCACGCCGAGCAGGCCACCGGGCAAAATTTGATGTAAACCTCCCCCTCGCAATGAAGGGTCCGGAATCAGGTTCTTGATTCCGGTAAGGCCTTCCAGCGCCCTGATAAAAGTGCTGGAATTCAGCTCCCAAATAAGTTGGCGGATAGTGGGAGATACTTTAAAAAGATGTGGCATGCCCTGCTTGTTAAATTGCACTTTCTCACCGTCGGCTCCTTTGGCTAACAGTTGACGCCATTTAATGTCGGCAGATGGCGCGGGGAAATCATCGAGTACGGCATCCACCAACTGTTCTTCGGCGAAGTCATCGAACATGATGTGTGGGAATGGGTTTCCCGAAACATAATCAGCATGAGCGTCCAGAAATCGTTTGCGAAGCTGGTCGTATTTCAGCAGTGGTCGATTGGGATAGTTTTCCAGGGTATTGTTCACGGTGTATTGCTGTTCCCATTGTCGCCGTATTTATTGGCCAGAGCTGCACGGTTTCGATTGAAGTTCCGCTGAAGCTTTACTGCGGTTTTAATATGCTCATCGGGCAGTTGCCCATAGGCATCGTTCCAGGGCACAAAATTTAGTCGTTTGTTGCGCCAGTAATACATCAACTCCTGTTTGTCCCAGCCCTGATAAATCCGCGACCAATCCTCACGTTCAAAATGCGGTAGCAGGCAGCGCTCAGTAATATTCTGGTCTTCGGCCTGATAGCGATAATCCACTGAAATGCGCATGCGTTCACTTTGGTTGGACAGAGCTCTGTGCACCGTCAGGCTATGAAAAATTATGGCATCGCCGAGCTTGAAATCGCCACCAACCCAGTTCAGCGCATTGCATTCTTTGGGCAGTGAAGCTTGCCGGTGCCCAGCTCCAAGAGAGTATTCAAGCGGCAACAGGCCAAGACGGTTTGAGCCTTCGAGAATCGACAGTGAACCCATGGACGTAGGGCAGTCAGACAGCGGCATCCAGGCCGCATAAAGGTCGGGGGTGCCCTGGTTATTGGCGAAATCCTGATGCGGTGGGGTGCTCCAATCCTCATTGTCCGGGAATACCAATCGCGTAATTGATAGAGGGTGGGGGAACGCCGTATCGTCCAGCAGGGCCTTCATGACATTCACAAGGACCGGATTGTGTGCAAGTCCGTGAAAATCCTGCAATCGCTGAATCTGATCATAAACCTCGAAGTATTCTTCCTCGCCTTCAACCTTGGGTACTGTCCAGGAAATCGCATCCATCGGATCGGTATCAGGCTTGAGCCATTTGCAGTTGGCACAGATGTCGACGATCTGGCGGCGCAGGTCGTTTAGCAGATTCGAATCCATGAGGCCAGGGAGATAGAGGTAGCCATCGCGAGCAAAGCGCCTGCGCAGTGCGCTGGGGTCTAATAGCAGGGAGGATGAATCAAAAAATGCTTTCATGGCTATAGCCAGTGGCTCACGATTAAACACTAAAAAAGCGATTATAGAGTGGGTACAGCACTAACACCACTGAGGCAGGTCAATAAAGAGCTGTTATCCAGCTGTCGATTTCGTCCATTAGTGAAAGGAAATCCGCATTGGGGCCCTGCCCGCAGGCGAAGCCGTGTTCTGCATTCGGGTAGTGACGATAGAGCAATGCGATGTTGGCCGCCGCCAGTTTATCCGCATAGGCTGTGCCCTCATCTCTTAGAGGGTCATTCTCAGCGGTTACCACCAGGGTGGGGGGAAGGGTGTGAATGTTATCGGAGCGCAATGGCAAGGCCCGTTGGGGCAGTTTGTCTTTCGAACCGAGGTAGCAATCCCAAAACCACTGCATCAGCGAACTGGTCAGGGCATAGCCTTTACCTTTTTCCTCGTAGGATGAGCGCGGTATCGTGTAGTGGTCGGTCACCGGATAGATGGCGATCTTGCCGACGATTTTGTCACGCACCAGACCCGGTGCTTCAAGGCAGGTGGTGATGGCCAGATGTGCTCCGGCGCTGTCTCCGGCTAGCACGATCTGGCCGTTTGACGGCCCCAGTTCAGCAATATGCTGCGCAATCCATTGTGTCGCTGCCATAGCATCGTCCTGGGCCGCGGGGAATGGATGTTTCGGTGCCAATCTATAGTCGACGGAAATTACTGTGCAGCCCGTTTTTTCGTTGAGCTTTTGGCAAAATGGATGGTGGGTGTCCAAATCTCCGATCACCCAGCCACCACCGTGAAAGTAAACAACGAGGGGTTTGTCAGCGCCGCTTGCGGCAGCGTACATTCGTAGTGCGATCTGTCCGGCGGCGGTTGACGCCTGCAAGGTGCTATAGGGCGAAGTCGAAGTATGCCCCTTCCAGACTTTGGCATTGGTATAGCGGTAGTACCAGCGCAGCAGCGTCGCCATTAGCGTATTTAACATGGTTTAAGCTGCTCTAGTGGGTGGTTTCGTCAAAGGCGGCTGTTTCAGGCTTTTGCTCGTACCAATCTACACCTTCCTCGTCCCGATGGCAGCGAGCTCTTCGTCTACCCAGCAGGCAATTTAAATGTGCCAGGGTTTCCCCGGTGGCCATGCCCATCAGCCCGGCAGTAATTTCCCGTCTGAACAAAGCCGGGAAGCAATCTACGGCACGCCGTGGTTGAGCCAGCAGTTCGTAGAGGTTGTCCAGGTCTCTTTCATGGGACTCGATGACCTGAGTTAATCTAACGTGAAGACCGTAAAAGGGTGCCTCGTGAGCCGGCAGAACGAGTACATCGTCAGGTAACAGATCTCGTATTTTGGAATTTGAGCGCAGCCATTCCTTGAGTGGGTCTCCAGCAGGCTCTGTTGGGAAAACGCTGACATTGGGGGTGATTTTGGGTAGTACCTGATCGCCGGAGATCAGTAGCTTGAGAGCTGGACAATAGAGGCAGACATGTTCGGGCGAATGCCCGCTGCCCACTATGACCTGCCAGTACCGGTTGTTAATATGGATTGTTTCGCCATCGTGCATACGCCTGAAACTGTCTGGCATCGGTGTGATAGCGCGGCCAAAACCTCCGAATTTGTTGCGATATACGTCGAGTTGTTCCTCGTCATAACCGGCGGCGCGATAAAACCGCAAAGCAACCTCCGGGGCAGGCCTGCCAGTATCACTGGCCATGGCCCTGCACATGAGAAACTCTTCCCGAGACATCCACAACTCACAGCCAAATCGTTCCGTTAACCACCCGGCGAGGCCGACATGGTCGGGGTGGAGGTGTGTGCAAATCACTCTGACAATGGGTTTGCCGCCCATAAATTCCTCAAAAATCTGCTCCCAGATTTTTTTGGCGTCGTCGATACCAAGACAGGTATCTACGACCGTCCAGCCATCTGCATCTTCAAGCAACCACAAGTTGATATGATCCAGAGACATGGGCATGGGAAAGCGTGCCCAGTAAACGCCTTCGGCCACTTTTTCCGGAATACCCGGTGTGGGGGCTGCCTTGACGCCCCAAGGGTAGTTCAGGCCTCTGTATAGTTCGGAACTGTCGGTCAGCATCGGCTTGAATATCGCAATTGTCAGCTAAAGGGTCGCTTATATTCGGCTGTTGGGCGAAGGATGTCCAGAGTTGCTACCCGGGTGTTAACCCACGCCGCGATCCGCGCCCTCCCAATATTGTGCCCTCACCGCCTTTTTGTCGGGTTTACCCACTGGCGTGAGTGGTATGGCGTCGATAAAATCGATGGATTTTGGTGACTGAACGGAACCTTTGGCATCCTTTACCAAAGCTTGCATCTCTTCAACCAACGTATCCCCGGCCTCTATGCCGGGTTTGAGTACAATCACGGCTTTAACCGCTTCGCCCCAATTTTCATCGGGAACGCCTATTACCACTACCTGGCCAACCGCTTCGTGGGTTGCCAGAACATCTTCTACCTCCCTTGGGAAAACATTAAAGCCGCCGGTAACTATCATGTCCTTGGTTCTATCAACTATGTAAAGGAAACCGTCCTCGTCCATGCGTCCGATATCGCCGGTGTGCATCCAGCCGCCAGCAAATGCTTCGGCGGTTTGCTCAGGCATATCCTTGTACTCTTTCATTACCAGTGGAGCACGGACGCAGATTTCACCGGGTTCTCCTTTGGGTACGGGGTTATTGTCCTGGTCCATTAATTCCAAATGCACCCAGGGTGCTGGTCGTCCGCAAGAGCCCAAACGCTCAGGTTTACTGAGGTCGTGTTCGGCCTTTTTCATGTTGGTTAGCACCATGGGTGCCTCTGACTGACCGAAGAATTGATAGAAAATCTGTCCCCATTTTTCAATGCCTTCGCGCAATCGCACCGGGCTCATGGGGGATGCCCCATAGAAGATGGTTTCCATGCTGGACATGTCGGCGGTATCGGCCAGGGGGGAGTCGAGCAGAAAATACAGCATGACGGGGACCAACATTGTGCTGGTGATTTTGTGTTTAGCCACCATGGAGTAAAATTCATCCGGGCTGAATCCCTGCATGACGTAAAATGCGCCACCTTTTTGTAACACTGGAATGAAAAATGCGGCGGCGGCATGGGATAAAGGCGTGGCCATCAGCATGCGCAGCTCCTCGGGGAACTCCCACTCTGCCATCTGTATCTGGGTCATATAGGCCGTCGAGCGATAAGTGCTCACAACGCCTTTTGGTTTGCCCGTGGTACCGCCGGTAAAATTGATAGACGAAACATCGTCTGGGTCAATGTCGGGTGCTACCAGCGCCTTGGGTTCAAAACTGGCCGCCAATGCCAGGTAATCCTCACCGCATTGAGTCGGGCCAAAACCGAGCATGTGTTTAATACCGGGAACTTTTTCTTTCAGGGCGGCAGCGTGGTCGTCGAAGTAGGTTGCATCGTAAACCAGCGCGTCTATGCCCGCCGCTTCAAGTACGTAGGCGTGGTCGTCCAGTGATCCGAGTGGGTGTAGTGGCGTGCCACTTGCCCCGGCCAGCTGCATGGCAGCTATATTGGACAACACCTCAGGACGGTTAGCCGAAATAATGGCGATACGGCTGCCCTTGCCCAAACCCTTGGACTGCAGCGCCTGTACCATCTGGCTGGTACTCTCGCGGACTTCTCGGTAACTGGCAACCTTGTCACCCAAAAACAGGCAGGGCTCGTCATTGTGGCGGTTAAGGCCATCAATGAGTAGGTGGGGCATTAATGGGGGGTGGTGTATGGCATCGACGCTCATGGTGTCTCCGTGAATGTTTGGCTGGGGGTTATCAGTTTTACGTTGTGATCTTCAGACCGCGGCGCAGTGCTACCCGGGTCTCTTCTATTTCTCGCTGGCTGACAGCGGCATGGGCGAGCATAGTTGAGCCGTGAAAGGTGCCCGGATAGCTGTGTAACTCCACCGATACACCCGCTTGCATCAGCTTTAGGGCATATAACACGCCTTCATCGCGCAGCGGATCAAATTCC